>CALEMG010000128.1 GCA_937910835.1 uncultured Alphaproteobacteria bacterium
CCCCGACGCCCGTCATGACGATGCCGAAAGGCGGACCGGTTATGATCAGGCCAACGAAGACGCCGATGGTCGACATGATGACCGCCGTCAGGATCAAGAAGGCGTGGTAGAAGCTGTTAAATTGCGTCACCAGAATAATCGCCATGATAAAGAGAGCGACGGCAAAAGCCTTGCCGAGAAATTCCCCGGCCTTCTTCTGCTCCTCATCTTGTCCCTTGAACACATAGGATACTTCAGGGTCGATGTTTGCTTCATTCTCTATCCAGGCCTGGATTTCCTGCACCTTGTCATCGACCAGTACACCAGCGGCGACATTGGCCTTGACGGTCATAATTCGCTTTGAATCAGAACGGCTGATCGTCCCGACTTTCTGTCGTGCTTCGCGCTTGACGAAATTCGAGATCGGCACCATGCCGTTAGTTGTCATTACCCGCAGGCTATCAAGCTGATCAATGCTGCGTTTGTCATCGGGGAAACGCAGACGAATATCTATCTCGTCATCCGCATCGTTCGGGCGATATTCATCGGCCTTGATGCCATTGGTGACGAGCTGGATTGTCTTGCCCACAGTCTGTATGTCCGCGCCGAACCGGCCCGCCTGTGACCGATCAACAGTGACCTGCCATTCAATACCCGGAATGGGGCGGCTATCCTCAAGGTCGATCAGATCACTGACATTGGTTTCAAGATGATTGCGGATTTTTGCAACCTCAATAGGGAGGAGATCCGGATTGCGCGATGAAAGCTGTATCTGCACATGCTTACCGGTCGGCGGTCCATTATCGGGCTTGCGGGCCTCGACAACAATCCCGGTAAGATGGGCTGTGCGTTCGCGAATATCGGTAAATATCTCTTCCACCGGGCGGCGTTCCTGCCAGTCCTTGAATTCGATTTGTATGATTCCAATTACGTCTTCAGAAACATTTTGGCCGCCGCTGGTAGTGCCGGAGCGGGTATAAAGACCTTCGAAATCGTCAAGCTTTAGAACCTCGTTTTCAACCTGTTTAACAAGTCGGTCCTTTTCATCCGTCGACATATTACCGCGTGCATGAACATAGACCAGTGCCATTTCAGGTTCGACATCCGGGAAGAACTCAACACCGTTACCATGTGTCGCATAATAAAACTGCACCCCGATAAGAGTTGCAAGCCCGAGAACGACAATCTTCGCGGGATGCTTGATGCAGACGGCAAGGAAGCGCACATAGCGCCCTGTAAAGCCGCCAAGGCTTCTGATATCTCCGCTTTCCGCCGCCGCTAGTGCCGCAAGGCTTTTGGAGTTGGTCGAACCTGATTTTCCGAAAACTGAACCCAGTGTCGGCACGAAGATAAGCGCCATCAGCAAAGAGCCGGTCAGCGTCGTGATCAGGGTGAGGGGGAGGTATTTCATAAACTCCCCGACAACACCCGGCCAAAACATTAGCGGCATGAAAACGGCAAGTGTTGTTGCAGTTGAGGCGATGATCGGCCAGGCCATGCGCTTGGCCGCAAGGGCATAGGCCTGCCTCCGGTGTACGCCTTCGGCCATTTTCCGATCGGCAAACTCCGTCACAACAATAGCGCCGTCCACCAGCATACCAACCGCGAGAATGAGGCCAAAGAGAACAACGATATTGATGGTTAGCCCGATGAGATACATATACAGAATGCCGATCAGGAAAGACCCGGGGATAGATAGCCCGACGAGGCCCGCCGTGCGGACACCCAGCGCGCTGATCACCACGATCATGACCAGAATGATGGCACTGATGATATTGTTCTGCAGATCCAGCAACATGTTCCGGATATCTTCGGATCGGTCCTGCGAGTAGGTAACGACCACATTTTCCGGCCAGTAGCTCTGCTCTTCGGCGACGGCTTGTTTGACGGCTTCAATCGTCTCAATAATATTTTCACCGACGCGCTTCTTGATTTCCAGCGCCACGGCGGGTCGGCCGTTCAGCCGTGGCGCTGGAAATCAAGAA
>CALEMG010000129.1 GCA_937910835.1 uncultured Alphaproteobacteria bacterium
CGGACCGGGGCTGAAAGAAGAAGCATTGTTCCACCTCTTTAATCTAGTACAGGAAAAGAACGGCAGTTTGTTGATTACGGCGGCAACCGCTCCGGGCACATGGAACTTAACGCTTAAAGATCTTTCCTCCCGCCTCGGGACGGTACCGGTCGGGCGCATTTCTGAGCCGGACGATGCGCTGTTTGCGGCCCTTGTCATCAAGCTTTTTTCCGACAGACAGCTTGCTGTCACACCGGATGTCGTTCAGTATATCACTCAGCGGCTGGAAAGGTCTTTTGCGGAGGCTCGGCGCTTTGTGACACGCCTTGATAACAGCGCGCTTGCCAAGAAACGAAAAATTACGATTTCGCTACTCCGCGAGGTCTTCAAGGAAGAGCAAGGATAAGAAAATGGATCTGGGAATTTCAGGAAAATGGGCAATTGTCTGCGCCTCCAGCAAGGGACTTGGCCGGGGCTGTGCAGAGGCTCTCGCCGCAGAAGGTGTCAATCTGGTGATTACGGCCAGAACCCAAAGCACATTGGAGGAAACCGCCGATCATATTCGCGGAAAATGGCCGGTGGAGGTGAAGGCAATTGCCAGCGACATTACCTCCGTGAATGGCCGGGCAGAGGTACTGGAAGCCTGCCCAGAGCCGGACATCCTGATTAATAACGCCGGGGGACCCCCGACCGGTGATTTCCATGATTGGACGATTGAGGACTGGCAGAAGGCGTTGAATGCCAACATGTTGACACCGATCGAACTGATCAAAGCCACTGTCGACGGGATGCGTGCGCGCAAATTCGGCCGGATCATCAATATCACCTCAAGCGCGGTGAAGGCGCCGATTGATATTCTTGGCCTCTCCAACGGGGCACGGGCGGGCTTGACCGGCTTCGTCGCCGGGATCGCCCGCAAGACTGTGATCGACAATGTCACCATCAACGGCCTGCTGCCCGGCCCCTTCGATACCGACCGCCTGCGTGGAAATTTTGAGGCTGTCTCGAAATCAAGCGGCCGACCGATTGAGGATATCCGCAAAGAGCGCGCCGCCGGGAACCCCGCCGGACGCTTCGGCACGGCGGAGGAGTTCGGCGCGGCCTGCGCCTTCCTTGTAGTGACAAGGCGGGCTATATCACGGGACAGAATATATTATTGGATGGCGGGGCTTTCCCGGGTACATTGTAAGGAAATCAATCAAACGAAGGTAAGTAACATGCGAATAATTGCAATTTCCATGACTCTGCTCGTCACCCTTCTGTTTATCACCTCACCGGCGCGGGCCGACGTTACCGGCGTCTGGTCCACAGTGGAGGGGAAAAGCCACGTAAAAATAGAGCCTTGCGGGGACAAATTCTGCGGCAACATTATCTGGCTGAAGGAACCGCAGACGGCGGCCAAGGTCGATAAGACCGATATGAAAAATGAAGACCCAAAGCTGCAGGGACGGAAAATTCTCGGACTGGAACTGCTCAGCGGCTTTGAGCCGGACGGTGAGAATGAGTGGGATGACGGAACGATCTATAATCCGGAGGACGGCAAGACCTATTCCTCATCCCTGACGCTTGTGAACCCGACCACCCTGGATGTGAAGGGATGCGTCCTGATGTTTTGCAAAACGCAGACCTGGACAAGAGTTAAGTGAGTCTCCGCAATGCATGGAATGGTGAAAAACGCCGATAAAACATGTATTTTGTCATAATTTGTTGATGTTAGAGCTATATCTTTCATTGTGAACAATCGTCGCGAATGGAACAAAGTTAAATATGTCGACAAATATTGAAACAATGGACGCTGCGCCGTCAGACCTTCTCGACAGCCCGGATCGCTTCCTCAATCGGGAACTTTCCTGGCTGTCGTTTAACTGGCGAGTGCTGGAGGAATCGGCGAATACCGCCCATCCGTTGTTTGAACGTCTCCGTTTTCTGTCAATCTCTGCGGCCAACCTCGATGAATTTTACATGGTGCGTGTCGCCGGTCTCTGGGGTCAGATCAAGGCTAACATCAAGACGCTGAGCGATGACGGCCTCACCCCGGCGCAGCAGCTTGAGGAAGTGGATCGCAAGGCTAACAGCCTAATGGCCGAGCAGACATTGCAATGGAACCGGCTGACCAAGGAACTGCGCCAAGAGGGGGGCTTTGTTCTCCGCCCGAAGGAACTCACCAAGCAGGAGCGGGTCTGGCTCGAAGATTATTTTAAACGGCAGATATATCCGGTCCTGACGCCGATGGCGCTTGATCCGGCGCATCCATTTCCCTTCATACAGAATCTCGGCTTTGGCCTGTTCCTGGAACTTGTACGCAAAGAGTCTGAACGTAATCTGAAGGCACTTCTCCTCTTGCCCCAGGCGCTTGACCGTTTCGTCCGCCTGCCGGGATCGAAAACGCGCTTTATCAGCCTCGAAAATATTGTGATGCTGTTCCTCGATCATCTCTTCCCGGGTTATGAGGTCGCCAGCAAAGGCATGTTCCGCGTTGTTCGTGACAGCGATATGGAAGTCGAGGAAGAGGCGGAGGACTTGGTTCGGCTCTTTGAAACTGCGCTGAAACGTCGTCGCCGGGGCAGCGTGATCCGCCTCAAGGTCGACAAGGAAATGCCGCAGCAATTTGTCGACTACCTTATTAAGGAACTCGACCTTGACGAACGTGCCCTTATTATCACCGATGGGCTGTTAGGCCTCGCGGATACATCAAAACTGATCACGTCGGAACGACCGGAACTCTGTTTCAAACCCTACACCCCCCGTTATCCCGAGCGGGTCCGCGATGCGGGCGGCGATATTTTTTCGGCCATCAGCAACAAGGACTTTATCGTCCACCACCCCTACGAAAGCTTTGACGTCGTCGTTCAGTTCCTTAGACAGGCTGCGGCGGACCCGAATGTGGTGGCAATCAAACATACGCTCTATCGGACCTCCACCAATTCACCGGTGATCAAGGCGCTAATCGAAGCGGCGGAAGCGGGAAAGTCCGTGACTGCCCTGATCGAGCTGAAAGCCCGCTTTGATGAGGAAGCGAACATTCGCTGGGCGCGCGATCTGGAACGGGCAGGGGCTCAGGTGATCTATGGCTTTATTGACCTGAAGACCCACTCGAAAGTCTCCGTTGTTGTCCGGCGGGAGGGGCAGGACCTCAAAACCTATATGCATTTCGGGACAGGCAACTATCACCCGATCACCGCAACGATCTATTCCGACCTCTCAATGTTCACGACCGATCCGCAGCTTGCGACGGATGTAACCTTGATGTTCAATTATGTGACCGGGTATGCCAAGCCGAAGGGCCTCGAAAAACTGACGCTGTCTCCCTACAGCCTGCGCAATTCGCTGATGCAGATGATTGAGGAGGAAGTCGAGCATGCCAAAGCGGGCCGACCGGCGGCAATCTGGGCCAAGCTCAACTCGCTCGTTGACCCGACCATTATTGATGCGCTTTACCGGGCCAGTTACGCCGGGGTTGATATCCGCCTCGTCATTCGCGGTATCTGCTGCCTGCGTCCCGGCATCAAGGGGATTTCGGAGAATATCCAGGTAACAATTATTGTCGGCCGGTTTCTTGAACATTCACGGATCGTCTGCTTCGGGAATGGGCATAAAATGCCCTCCGACAAGGCGAAAGTCTTCATTTCCTCGGCCGACTGGATGCAACGCAGCTTTGACCGGCGTGTGGAAACCCTCATCCCGGTCACCAATGAAACCATCCACCAGCAGGTTCTCGACCAGATCATGGTGGTATGCCTCAAAGACAACCAGCAAAGCTGGAAACTCCTGGAAAACGGGGAGTATGCGCGTATTTCCACCGACGGAGCGCCCTTCTCGGCCCATAATTATTTCATGACGACCCCGTCTTTATCTGGACGCGGCAAGGCTTTACTTGTAAAGGAACCTGTACCCAAGCTTGTACCACCGAGCTAGGGAATTGGTTTTCGTATTCCAGGTGTTAGGGTTTTATGGAAGATCGGGATAGAGAGCTGGATCCAGCGGTCAAACTGTCGGATCGGTCTACTGCTGTCATTGATATCGGATCGAACTCGGTCCGTCTGGTTGTGTTTGATGGTCCCCAACGGGTACCACTCCCCAAGTTTAATGAAAAAGTCCTCTGCGGTCTCGGCAAGGAACTCGGTACAACGGGCCGCCTTGGCGATAAAGCGATGGAGGATGCGCTCTCCGCGCTTCGCCGTTATGCCGCCCTTGTCCATCATATGGGAATTGACCGGGTGATGGTCGCCGCAACAGCGGCCGTTCGTGAAGCGGAAAACGGCTCCGAATTTGTCTCGGAGATCGAACAACAATGCGATCTGAATGTCCAGGTCCTGAGCGGTCGGCAGGAAGCGCGCTATTCCGGGCTTGGGGTACTTTCTGGTATTCCACAGGCCAATGGCCTCGCAGGCGATCTTGGCGGTGGTAGTTTGGAACTAGTGCAAATTTCCGATTTTCGCATCCAGGAAACGGCGACACTCCCTCTTGGCGCGCTGCGGCTTTCCTATATGGATATGCCGGAGAAAAAGTTGCGCAAGTTCATCAATAAGAAATTTGCGAAGGCCGGCTGGCTGGAAGAAATGTCCGCGCAGGATTTCTATGCCGTGGGTGGCGCCTGGCGTGTGCTGGCCCGTTATCATATTTTCAAGAATAGTCATCCGCTGAATATCATCCACAGCTATCGTTTGAGCGCGGAACAGATGACCGAGTTGCTTGACGAAATTCTCGGCATGACGGTTCAGGAACTCAATGCCGCCAACGGTATTCCCAAATCTCGCGCCAACACCATGCATACCGCCGCCATCATCATGCAGGAGCTGATGAGCATGACGGAACCGAAGAATATCATCTTCTCCGGGAACGGCCTGCGCGAAGGGATGCTGTTTTCCGAGCTTAAAAAATCCGTTCGCCGCCGTGATCCGCTGCTAGATGCCTGCCGTGACATGGCCGCCGCGGAGGGCCGCTTCGCCGAGCATGGAGAGGAAATCTTCGCCTGGCTTCACGACCTAATGTGTAACATCGACGAGAATGG
>CALEMG010000130.1 GCA_937910835.1 uncultured Alphaproteobacteria bacterium
CTTGAGGAAGTTGCCCGCTATGACGGCGTGGCCGATATGTTGCTGTTTGACGCGAAAGAGCCTAAAAATATGGAAAACGCTCTACCGGGCGGTAATGGGCTGGCTTTCGACTGGGAATTGCTGGCGAATGCAAAGTTGGATAGTCCCTGGATGCTGGCAGGCGGATTGACGGCGGAGAATGTCGCTGAGGCAGTGCGCATCTCGGGCGCGACGATCGTCGATACCTCCTCGGGCGTTGAATTCGAGCCCGGGCGCTAAATCCCGGCAGCGATTGAGGCCTTTCTGGCGGCGGTCGCCGCCATCGATACAGAATAACGGACGTTTGAGGCGTACTACGATATGGTGAAACTGAACAGCTATCGCACCGGGCCGGATGAAACCGGTCATTTCGGCATATTCGGCGGGCAATTCGTCGCCGAGACGTTGATGCCGCTTATTCTGGAACTGGATGCCGCCTATGAGGCGTCGAAGAAGGATCCTGAGTTTGCAAAAGAACTTGGCGGGTTGCTTAAAAATTTCGTGGGCCGGGAATCCCCGCTCTATTTCGCCGAGCGGCTGACCGAGCATTACGGCGGCGCAAAGATCTATCTCAAGCGGGAGGATCTGAACCACACCGGCGCGCATAAGATCAACAATTGCATGGGGCAGATCCTTCTCGCCCGGCGCATGGGCAAGAAACGCATCATCGCCGAGACCGGCGCGGGCCAGCATGGAGTCGCCACCGCGACCGTTGCGGCACGCTTCGGCCTGGAATGCGCGATCTATATGGGCGAGACGGATATCGAACGGCAGAAACCCAACGTGTTCCGCATGAAACTGCTGGGCGCGGAAGTTGTGCCCGTCAAATCCGGCGCGCGCACCTTGAAGGACGCGATGAACGAGGCATTGCGCGACTGGGTGACGAATGTGGAGGATACCTTCTATATCATCGGCACGGTCGCCGGGCCGCATCCCTATCCTGAGCTTGTCCGCGATTTTCAATGCGTCATCGGGGAGGAAACCCGCCGCCAGATAATGGAGGCGGAGGGACGCCTGCCCGATACGCTGCTTGCCTGTATCGGCGGCGGATCGAACGCCATGGGCCTGTTTCACCCGTTCCTTGATGAGAAGAATGTTGAGATTATTGGTGTTGAGGCCGCGGGCCACGGCATTGATACGGATAAACATGCGGCCTCCCTCAAAGGCGGGCGGCCTGGCGTGCTGCATGGCAATCGCACGTATCTCTTGCAGGATGACGACGGGCAGATTTTGGAGGCGCATTCCATTTCCGCTGGCCTCGATTATCCCGGCATCGGGCCGGAGCATTCCTGGCTCAACGATGTCGGTCGGGTTAAATATGTGAATGCAACGGATGCCGAGGCATTGGAAGCCTTCCAGCTCTGCTGCAAACTTGAAGGCATTATCCCCGCGTTGGAAAGCGCCCATGCACTCGCCTATCTTGAAAAACTCGCGCCGGACCTGCCGAAGGATCATATTATCGTCGTCAATCTCTCCGGTCGCGGCGACAAGGACATTTTCACCGTTGCTGACGCGTTGGGAGTTGAGTTGTGAGCGAAACCCGTATTGACCGACGCTTTGCGGCGTTGAAAGCCGAAGGGCGCGCCGCCTTTGTCACCTATGTGATGGCCGGCGACCCGAACCTTGAGACCGCGCTTGAAATCGTGAAAGGCCTGCCCGGTGCCGGGGCGGATATTATCGAGGTAGGGGTGCCCTTCACCGACCCGATGGCCGACGGCCCGGCAATCCAGCAAGCGGGGCTTCGTGCGCTCGCCGCTGGCACCACGCTGAAGAAGACGTTGAAACTGATTTCCGAGTTTCGCACCGGTGATGACGAAACGCCGATCGTGCTGATGGGCTATTATAATCCGATCTACAGCTACGGCGTCGATCAATTCCTGATCGATGCAAAGGCCGCCGGGGTCGATGGCCTGATCGTTGTTGATCTGCCATCCGAGGAAGACAAGGAACTTTGCCTGCCCGCCCGCGATGCCGGACTCAACTTCATCCGCCTCGCCACACCGACCACAGATGACAAGCGCCTGCCGAAGGTTCTCGCCAATTCGTCGGGCTTCCTTTATTATGTCTCGATTGCCGGAACGACAGGCGCTGCGGCGCCAAAGGCGAGTGATGTGGCAGTGGCTCTCACCCGGTTCCGCAAGACGACGGATTTGCAGATTGCGGTTGGCTTCGGGCTTCGAACCGGAGAACAGGCCGCCGAAATTGCGAAAATCGCCGATGGCGCAGTTGTCGGCACAGCCCTCGTTGAGCAGGTCGCCCTCGGCAATAGTGATGACGACAAAGTAAAACGGGTGCTTGATCTGGCACGCGAGATTTCAGCGGGCATCCGCAGCGTAAAAAAGACGTAACAGGACGCGAATATGAACTGGTTGACGAACAAGGTCCTGCCGAAATTCCGGCAACTGACAACGAAACAGGATACGCCCGACAATCTTTGGGTGAAATGCCCCGATTGCGGCCAGATGCTGTTCCATAACGACCTGCAAGCCAACCAGAATGTCTGCAATCATTGTGACTATCATCTGCGCATCTCGCCGAAAGTACGCTTTGATACGCTCTTTGATGACGCGAAATACGACCTGATCGAGCTACCGGAAGTGCCGGTCGATCCGTTGAAATTCCGCGATTCCAAGCGCTATACGGAGCGGTTGAAAGATGCCCGCAACAAAACCGGCGATATCGACGCAATGAAAGTCGCCCATGGCAAGATGGGTGGCAACCCCGCCGTCATTGCCGTGCAGAATTTTGATTTTATGGGCGGATCGCTGGGCCTCGCGGTGGGGGAGGCCATCGTCGCCGCCGCAAAACTTGCGATTTTGCAGAAAGCGCCGCTGATCCTCTTTTCTGCCGCCGGTGGCGCACGCATGCAGGAAGGCATTCTCTCCCTCATGCAGATGCCGCGCACAACGGTGGCGATCCAGCGCCTGAAAGAAAACCGCCTGCCCTTTATTGTTGTCCTCACCGATCCGACGACGGGCGGGGTGACGGCGTCCTATGCCATGCTGGGCGATATCCAGATTGCGGAACCGGGCGCACTGATCTGTTTTGCCGGCCCCCGCGTGATCGAGGAAACGATCCGCGAAACCCTGCCCGATGGGTTCCAACGGGCGGAATTCCTGCTCGAACACGGCATGCTGGATATGGTCGTGCATCGCAAGGACATGCGTGAAGCCCTCTGCCGGGTTATCGATTTGCTGGGAAACAAGCTAAAACTGCCGCCCACGGTTACGAAGAATAATGGCAAAAAGGCCGCCGCCAAGCCTTCGGGGGCGAAAGAAGAAAGCACGGCGGCCAGCAATTCCAAAAAATAGACCGGCTCCGCTGTGACCGGAACCCATAGCGATCGGATTCTCGCGCGGATGATGACGCTGCATCCGAAGATCATTGATCTGACGCTTGATCGGATGCTGCCGCTGCTCGCAAAGCTCGATCATCCGGAGCGGCGCCTGCCCCCCGTTATCCATGTTGCGGGCACCAACGGCAAAGGCTCCCTGCTCGCCTATCTCCGCGCCATGCTGGAGGCGGCGGGCTATCGCGTTCATGTCTATACCTCCCCGCATCTGGTACGCTTCGCCGAACGCATTCGTCTTGCAGGAAAAATCATCGACGAAGAGGCGTTGAGCGAGCTTCTCCTCGCATGTGAAGCCGCCAATGGCGACACCCCCATCACTTATTTCGAGATTACCACTATCGCCGCCTTCAAGGCATTTGCCGACACGCCCGGCGATGTTCTCCTGCTCGAAACCGGGCTTGGTGGGCGCTATGACGCCACCAACGTGGTGGCACGCCCCGCGCTGACGGCAATCACGCCCATTTCCCATGACCATGCAGAGTTTTTAGGCACCGATCTCGCCGGAATTGCCGGGGAAAAGGCGGGGATTATTAAGCCAAATGTGCCGGTGGTCATCGGCCCGCAGGATCTCGTAGCTCTCAAAGTCTTGCAAGAAACCTCAGAAATGCTAGGCTCTCCGGTGCATATATATAACAAGGACTGGTCCTGCCATAAAGTCGCGGAAGGCTGGCAGTATGATGGGATAAAGGGCACGCGCGTCTTTCCCATGCCGGCCCTTCACGGGGTTCACCAGATTGAAAATGCGGCAACGGCCGTGGCCTGCCTCAACCATCTTCGAGGATTTACAGTCTCCGACACGGCGATTAGCGAGGGACTAAGAAATGTCACCTGGCCCGCGCGAATGCAGCGCCTCACTAAGGGACCAATTACCGACGTTTTGCCCGATCATGTGGAAATCTGGCTTGATGGGGGGCATAATCCGGCAGCGGGGGAGCAAATCGCGAAAAGCTTCGCAGACTGGAACGAAACCGACCCGAAACCGACGTATCTTATTGCCGGGATGCTCAACACCAAGGATCAGAAATCCTTCTTCTCGCAGCTTGCGCCGGTGATCGAAAAAGGCCATTGCATCACCATCCCGGAGGAAGCGGCCGCAACAGCAGCAGCGGATCTCGCCGACATGGCACGCGCAGGCGGACTTGATGCGTCAGAGATGCCGTCCCTGATGGCGGCGGTGGAGGCGTTAAAACCAACGCTCGATGAAAATCCCTGCCGCCTCTTGATTGCGGGCAGTCTCTATCTCGCGGGGCAGATTTTACGCAAAAACGGGTGAGGCACGTTATGGGACGAGACGGTAACCGCCCGGTTCCGTAATCAAGATCTTCGCATCTGACGGCTCAGTCTCTATTTTCTGCCGCAACCGATAGATATGGGTCTCCAACGTATGGGTCGTCACCCCGGCGTTATAACCCCAGACTTCATTAAGCAGAATATCGCGGGTCACCACCTTATTGCCAGCGCGGTAAAGATATTTCAGGATTGCCGTTTCCTTCTCGGTCAGGCGCACCTTCTGCGCCGTTTCCTTATGCAGCATGAGTTTGGCGGCAGGCCGGAAACTGTAGGGGCCAATGGTGAAAATCGCATCCTCGCTCTGTTCATGCTGGCGCAGCTGCGCACGGATACGGGCGAGCAGCACACCGATGCGGAAAGGCTTGGAGACATAGTCGTTGGCCCCGGATTCAAGGCCGAGAATCTGATCGCTGTCGCTGTCTTGCGCGGTGAGCATGATGATCGGCGCCTTGTTGCCGGTCTTGCGGATCAGTTTGCAGGCCTCTCGCCCGTCCATATCCGGCAAACCGACATCAAGCAGGATCAAATCGAAATGGCTCTTCTTGATCTTGTCCAGCGCGTCGCACGCCGTTTCCGCCTGCTGGGTCAGGAATTCCTCATGCAGATCAAGCTGTTCCGCCAATGTTTCCCGCAAGGCATTGTCATCATCAACCAGAAGAATCTTTTTACCGCCCGTCATATGTTTTCCCCACTGCTATTGTGCGACCGGGCGCTTCATCCGGCCCACTGCCTTAAAAATTGGTATCATATGGGTGTATTCAAGGGCAAGTAGGACAGATGAGCGATGATTTTCACGTTAAAGTGAAGGTTGGTGATATGGAAGCCAAGGGTCAAGAAGGTTTTTGCGTCTGCGCCTTGGAAAAATGCTGGCTCCAAGCCATGTGTGAATATATAACATTTGCAGCCCGCCGCCTCCGCCTGCTAATAATCTTGATGCATCGCTGAACTCGCGAACCGGAAACCTGAATAATATGAGTAACAACAACAAGAACAAGACCGAGCTCAAACGGCTGCGCGCTGTCGACCGGGCCATTGCGGATTTACGTCGCGGACTAAGCGTGGTGGTGACGGGGGAAGATGAAGCCTCCCTTATACTTTCGACCGAGATGGCCTATGATGTAGAGCTTGAAGCCCTCGCCGCGCGCAGCGGAGCGGAGCCCGTCCTCGCCATCACGGCCCATCGCGCGAATGTACTGCATATACAGCCGACAGGGGACGATACCATCCGCCTGATAATCGAGGATTGGATGGATGCGCCGCTGATGCGCGCGCTCGCCGATGCGGTCCATGACCTCGACCAGCCTTTTCGCGGGCCCTTCACCCGGATAAAGGAAGGCTTGCCGCCCACGGTTTCCGCTGCGATCAAGCTGGCCAAGCTCGGTCGATTGCTCCCCTCAGTCCTGGCCGCGCCACTCCCTCTTGATCAGGTGGAAAGCACTTGCGAGGCGCATGACCTGATCCAAGTCAGTCTTAACGACATTCTGGCGTTTGAGGATACTGCCGCGCTCAAATTGAAACCGGTTGCCTCGGCCCGCGTGCCCCTTCAAGCGGCAGAAAACAGCACTTTTCACGCCTTTCGCCCGGAAGATGGCGGGATTGAGCATCTGGCGATTGTCGTCGGCGATCCCAACCGGCGAGAGCCCGTGCTGGCGCGGCTGCATTCGGAATGCTTCACCGGCGATCTTATCGGCTCGCTCAAATGCGACTGCGGAGAACAGCTGCGCGGGGCGCTGAAAGCCCTCGGCGAGGAAGGCGGCGGCGTGCTTCTTTACCTCGCGCAGGAGGGACGCGGCATCGGGCTGATTAACAAACTTCGCGCCTACAAACTACAGGCGCAGGGGTTCGATACGATTGATGCCAATGAACGGCTCGGCTTTGATGCGGATGAGCGGATATTCCGCCCCGCCGCCGAGATGCTGAAACTGCTCGGTTTCAAGAAAACCCGCCTGATGACCAACAACCCGGAAAAGGTTGAGGGGTTGGAGCGGCATGGCATTACGGTGACCGAACGGGTCTCGCACAAATTTCCCTCCAATACGCACAATGAACTTTATCTCGCCACCAAGAAAAAACGCAGTGGGCATTATTTATAGTCGACGGCACATTTAGGCGGAAATTTTTGCCGCAATATTAATAATTTGCGGTGATCAGACCCCGTTTCTTGCCAGTATTTCTGGCACGCTCCTTGCTGTTATCCAAGGTAAGGAGATTTATATGTCGATTAACGCCGTCACCCATGACCCATACGCCTATCTCGATCGGGCCCTGCCGAATGAGCAGGTCGCAATGTATGTGCCGAAAGAAAGTCTTGATGAAAACGGCAACAAAGTCACCGGCGAGGATGGCTTTGGCGAAGACGGTTTCGGTTTCGACGATTTTCTCGATATCATCAACCCCCTTCAACATATCCCCGGCATTTCC
>CALEMG010000131.1 GCA_937910835.1 uncultured Alphaproteobacteria bacterium
CGTGATGTTACATGGCTGTTGCGGCAATGGGCTGAACGCTGCCCTGATAAACCCTTCATAATCTGGGAGCCGTTTGACGGAAAGTCGCAATCCTTTACCTATGCCGAATTTGCGGCGCAGGTGGAACATGTTGCCGCAGCTCTATACAAGAATGGCGTTGCCTTTGGCGACAAGGTCATGCTGCATGTAGACAACAGCCCGGAATTCTTGATTTCCTGGTTCGCCTGCGCGCGCATCGGCGCGGTCGCGGTTTCAACCAACACCCGCTCCGTCGCCCGGGACATGACTTATTTCGCCAATCATGCGCAGATTGTCGCCGCCATCACACAACCTTCCTTCGCCAGACTTGTGCATGATTCCGCGCCCGGCATCAAATTTCTGGCAGTTACCGACAACGATGCTGGCGCGCCGGCGGATGTGCCTTCGGATATCCCTCATATTCCCTTCGCGGACCTGCTCGCCGAGTCCTCCCCTTGCCCCGCGCGTGCCGTCGATCCCTTCGCTGATCTTGGCGTGCAATTCACGTCCGGTACCACATCACGGCCAAAAGCCGTACTCTGGACTCATGCTAATGCGATATGGGGCGCGCAAATGAATGTTGCGCATATGCGGCTTCGTCATGAGGATATCTGCCTCACCTTTCTGCCTCTCTTCCATACAAATGCGCAATCCTATTCCATGCTGAGCAGCCTTTGGATCGGCGGCACGATTGTCGTGCAGCCGAAATTCTCCGCATCGCGTTTCTGGGACGTCTCACGACGGAACAGCTGCACCTGGAGTTCCCTCATCCCCTTCTGTGTGAAAGCGCTGCTCGCCCAGGATCCCCCGCAAGATCACAGTTTCCGCTTCTGGGGTCCGGCCGTACGGCTTCCCGATGTCGAGGAAATCTATGGCATTAAAACATATGGTTGGTGGGGCATGACAGAAACTATCACGCAAGGCATCGTCGGCGACTTTGATCAACCGGGCCCGGCTATGGGAATTGGTCGGGTATCTCCGGGCTATGACATTGCCATTCGGGACGAGGCCGGCAACCATATCAAACCCGGCAGCCGCGGCTCACTCTATATTCGCGGAGTGCGCGGGGTCAGCATGTTCAAAGAGTATTTCCGCAATCCGGAAGCCAATGCGAAAGCCTTCGATGCCGACGGCTGGTTCGAAACCGGAGACGTTATCCAAATGGACGAGGATGGCAACCTCTTCTTCGGGGATCGTGAGAAAGACATGCTGAAAGTCGGGGCAGAGAATGTTGCCGCGTCTGAAATCGAAGCTGTGGTCATGGAAACCGGCTGGATTGGGGAATGTGCCGTCGTCGGGCAAAAACACTATATGCTTGATGAAGTGCCGGTGGTTTTTGTAATCCCGAACGCCAGTGCACCAGACAATTTAAAAGATGCCCTTATTGAGGCCTGCAAGCAAAATCTTGCTGATTTTAAGGTTGTCCGAGATGTTATTATCCTGGACGATTTTCCGCGCTCTACCTTGGAGAAAATAGCCAAGAATGAGCTGCGAGAGAGACTGCCCGCGATTGAAGCGGGAACCCAAGCTGGATAATCCGGAAAGATGAAGCAATGACCGATGCGACGACAATGCGCGATCTAATCAACTCAGGTGCAGATGAGGACGCCGCCATCGGCGCGCCAGGTCGGACCCCACTTACCTATGGCGGCCTTAAAAACCTGAACGCAGATGTGACTGAAAGGCTGAACAATCTTGGCATCGGTCGCGGAGATAGAGTTGCGAATGTCCAGCCGAACGGTCCGGAAATGGCCAGTGCCTTTGTAACAGTCGCCTCTGCCGCAACCCCCGCACCACTG
>CALEMG010000132.1 GCA_937910835.1 uncultured Alphaproteobacteria bacterium
AGTTCGGTTATTATTGTTTTCAAGGAAGACTCCAGTTGATTGTTGTTTTTATTCTTTATAGGAAGCGAACTCTCATACTGCAACAACCAGTCGCAAGAGGCTATCCTTTTGGCCAATTATTTAACGATCTACCGATCGAATTAGCAATCATCAATTGCCCTTTTGCCATAAATCACATTACTGCGCCGGCCCGAACAAGAATCGCATCGAAGTCGATGTCCTCCGGCAAAGTTCCATAGGCACCAGACCAATAGTCGCCAAGACGCGAGGCGCAAAAGGCGTCAGACACTGCCGACGGCGCATGCTGCACAAGAAGCGCGCCCTGCCAAGCAAGCGCCATCATCTCCGTTATCCGGCGGGCACGGGTTTCAAGGCCACCGGTTTCAGCGACCTCGGCATTCAGGCGCGCCATATAGTTGTCAAGCAGGCGATTGCCGCCTTTGGCCTGTTCTATTTCTGCAAAAAACGCAGGTAACGCACTTGCATCTTTATAAAGCGCACGGAGCACATCAAGGCAAATCACATTCCCCGATCCCTCCCATATGCTGTTGACCGGCGCCTCGCGATAGAGCCGCGGCAGGATGCTTTCCTCGATATATCCGGGGCCACCATGACATTCCATCGCCTCATAGACATGACCCGGCGTCCGCTTGCAGATCCAGTATTTCCCAATTGCTGTACCGATACGTGCGAGTGCCGCTTCCGCGGGGTCCGTCTCACTCGCCCCAATGGCACGGCCAAGGCGCAGAAAGAGGCTCGTCGCAGCCTCCGATTCCAGCGCAAGATCAGCAAGTACATTCTGCATCAACGGCTGTTGGATCAGTTTTCTCTGGAAAGCAGAGCGATAGCTTGCATGGTGAATAGCTTGGGTAAGCGCCTGACGCATCAATGCCGCCGAACCGACCGCGCAATAGTAGCGGGTTCCCTGCACCATCTCGATGATGGTGCGAACACCGCGCCCCTCCTCACCCAGCATCAAGCCCCAGGCATCGACGAATTCCATCTCGCTTGATGCGTTGGATTTGTTCCCGAGCTTGTCCTTCAACCGCTGAATATAGAGACCGTTGCGTGCGCCATCCGGACGCCATCTCGGCAGCAGAAAACAACAGAGACCATTCTCCGTATAGGCAAGGGAGAGAAAGGCATCCGACATCGGCGCCGAGCAGAAAAATTTGTGACCAGTCAGGATGTAGGACGCGCCAGGACCTGTGGCCGATCCTTCGGGCCGCGCTTTCGTTGAGTTCGCGCGCACGTCGGAGCCGCCCTGCTTCTCCGTCATGAACATACCCATGGTGATGCTCTTCTTCTCATTCGCCGGAATATCGCGCGAGTCATACTCCGTCGCCAACAGGCGCGGGATCCATTCCTTCGCAATTTCCGGTGTAGCCTTAAGGGCAGGCACCACCGCATAGCTCATCGCCATCGGACACAGAACGCCGCCCTCAATCTGATTGAGCAGATAGGAGAGCGCGCCATGCGCCACATGATTGCCATCACGCGGATTATTCCACGCAAAACTCGGCACGTCATGAGCAATCGCAAGATCCATCAGGTTGTGATAGGCCGGATGAAAGGTCACCTGATTGATCCGCATGCCATTACGGTCAAAGGCTTTTATCTCAGGCGGATATCGGTTGGCCTGATTGGCCCATTCAAGCGTTTTTTCCGATCCTGCCTTCATGGCGAAATCGATAACTTCCCGTTCCGCCCATCCGGCCCCCTCCCGCTGCAATCCTTCCTGCAATGGCAGATCCTTCCCAAAAAGATCCTGATCCCCCAGTATCGGCGGCACATTAGTCACCTCATGGGTTGGCAAGTTGGAAATCGGGCTACGGATAGTCATAACGAAGCTCCTGTATCGTTAGAATATGCAAAGTTCCTCTTTATATGGGGCACGATATCAACCCTGCCAAACTACCTCGTGACGGAGGGTATAGGCCCCAAGCTTCTCCGTAATCTGCTCACCAAGCACCGCTTTATCTCCACCGCTGACCGTAATCGTCGCCACGCTGCCATGCACAGGATGGTTATTAACACTAACCGCGATTGAAGCGCCGTTTGCATTAAATGGTTCCAATTCAGCCGAGAATACCTTCACGGCTGCATCATGGCGCAATGTCGGCTTGAATATTTTCCCGACGCCGGTAAGCGGCATTTCATCGATTATCGTGAGATCAGCCGGATTGGCTGCCCGCTCCGGAATTCTCTCCCGAGCAAAATCCTTAAGCTCGTCCGGTGTCACCTTCGCATCCGGTTTCAATTGAACATAGGCTACGGGGATTTCCCCTGCGTAGGTATCCGGTCGGCCAACAGCGGCGGCCAGTTCAACGGCGGGATGCTCGTGTAGCGCCTCCTCTATAATGGAGGGGGCAATATTATGACCGCTCCTGATAATAATGTCCTTTGCACGTCCAGTAAGCCAGATATAGCCTTCGGCATCAATGCGACCAAGATCGCCGGAGCGGAGCCAGCCGTCCGTAGTAAAGGCCGTCGCGTTATAGTCCGACTGAACGTAACCCGGCGTTACACAGACGCCCTTCATGATAATCTCACCAATTTCCTCTGGATCGGCAAATCGGGTGATGTTCCCGTTCTCATCAATATGAGCGGACTTGACCTCGACAAAAGGAAAACGCAAGCCCACAGAGCCAAATCGCACTTCTCCATTTTGCGGCTGCATGGTGGTAAAGCAGGTCACTTCCGTCATGCCGTACCCTTCAAGCATTGGCACCCCGGAAAGATCACTGATCGCCTTTAGAACCTCGACAGGCGCGGCCGACCCGCCGGTAAGGCCTGCGCGGAGCGAACTGATGTCCGCATCTCCAACTGGCACATTCAGTAGCGCAGACATCATGGTCGGCACCCCTCCCAGAACCGTGACGCCGTATTTTTCGATCAGCCGCCAGTAATTGCCAACGACTAGCGGATCGCGAAACCCTTGTGGTCTGCTGATCACTAATGTTACCCCATTTATCATGGGCACCAACCCAACGACGATTGAGCCGCTGATATGAAACATCGGGAGACCGGCCAACAGGCAATCCGCCTCTGAATAACCAAGGCCAAAGCCGCTCATCGCGATTTGGGAGAGCTGCATCCTGTTTGTATGCGGCGCGAGTTTCGGAACGCCGGTCGTACCGCCCGTGTGATAATAGCCGATGACATCATCCGGCGCGTCATTGCGCGGGCCGTTTATGGCACTGGCGTCCTGCTTAGCGATCATTTCATCATATGGGAAGATTTTCTCGCCATCACATTCCGCTCCGCCACCAAGGACGTAGACAGCCTTGAGATTTGGCATTCGCTCTATGACATAGGCGGCCTTCTCCCAGAGTTCCGGACTCAATGCCTGTCCCGTTGCGATCAGGATTGTGGCGTTTGCCGCTTCGGCAATGCCAAGGATATGCTCGGGCTCCAGCAGGGGGTTAACGGCGTTTACTGTGCCCACGGCTTCAGCGCCAAGCATCGTGAAATAGGCTTGCGGACATAGCGGGATGAGGTAGGTTACCGTCTCTCCCTTTGCAAGACCTGCGGAGAGAAACAGATTTGCGGTCTGATTGACCTTGGCGAGCAACTCACGGTAGGTAATTGCCTTGCCATCGCCCATCGGGTCCCCGGGCGGCAATGCGATCAAGGCCGGTTTTTCGGCATATTGTTCAACTGCCGCGCAGAAAACATCATACACATTCTGAAACGGCATCCATTTTTCAATGGGCGTTTTCTCAAATTCCTCTACATCCGCGAGGCTAACAAACGGCAAATTGAACTTGCTGATGGTTTCCACCATTCTTTTTCTCAGTTAGGTTTATCATTGCGAGGGCGTTGAGCCGCCCTTCTGTTGAACTTTATGATGCCAGATACAAAGCAAGATACAATTGAAATTTGTGCAGCTTGAGGCGTATTTATCCTCAATATGCTGAGATCAGGGTTATTCCCCTGTTCTTAGTTGCTGATATTCCGCGAGCGCATCCTCCATGGTCAGGAATCTCGCCCCACGGTCCATAAGCTCCACAATTAACTTTTCCAGCATCAACATACGGTGCCCTCGACCAATGCAGAATGGATGGCAGGTATAGGTAAGAATGCCCCAGTCGAGTTTTTGCTGCATATAGTCGAAATCTCCCAACCAGTTTTCCAGCACGTCGCTACCCGGACGCAAGCCCGGCAAAACGGAACCCTTATTGCGGATATATTCGAAATGAGGGAAATCATCTGTGGACCAGCTAATCGGCATTTCAATCAGCTCGGTTGGTTTGCCAAAGTCTACCCGCGCATCCGGGTGGATTACATCGCCCGTGCGGGCCGGATATGGCATGTAATCATTCCCCATCATGCTACTGTCATAGAGAAGTCCCTCTTCAAGCAGAAGTTCAACGCTATGGGGGCTCAAATCCCAGGACGGGGAGCGATAGCCACGAGCTTTCTTGCCCGTCAGTTTCTGGATAGCCTGATTTCCGCGGATAAGCTGTTCATGTTCCTCTTCCCGAGAGAGTCCAGTCGGCGGAATATGGGACCAGCCGTGATGACCTATCTCATGGCCGCCTGCCGCAATCCTCTCACAAACTTCAGGATAGCTGTACAATGTCACGCCAGGGATAAACCAGCTGCTCATGATGTTATACTCTTGCAACAAATTGAGTATACGCGGAGCACCGACGGCGCCGAATTCTCCACGCGACATCATAGTTGGCGTCGTCCGGCCATTCACAATCCAACTGGAAGCAGCATCAAAGTCGAATGACAGGCAAACAATATAAGGGCTCATATTTTTATCCTCGCCCACTGCACCGAATGGTGTTTTATTGATCAAAACAGGCTACAGTGTATGGTCGCGCTTCGCAATGGCAGGAGCATTATAAACAAGTGGCAAGGCTAAGATAAGCAGTATGAAATCATTCTCCCAGTTGAATGCGCTCACAGTTGGTTCGGCGACCATCGATATCATCGCCTCGGGCGACGATCAGGACATTGAGCGGATGACAATGCATAATGCCACATCGTCTTTTCTTTTACTTGAGGAAGGAAGAAAAATTGATGTGAGCTCCATTAAATCTTCTATCGGCGGTGGCGGAACCAACTCCGCAGTCGCCCTATCCCGGCTTGGGTATCAGACAACCGCCCTCCTGCGTGTGGGAAAAGATCTTGAAGGAAAGAAAATCAGGGACGTACTGACCTCGGAAAAAGTCAATGCCGATATGATGATAGAAGATGACACCCTGCCTACGGGTCAGGCAATCATGATTATGTCGCATGCCCGTAATCCCACGATTTTTACGAACCGCGGCGCTAATACCGCCTTATGCGAGGATGAGATTGGCCCGGAGTTCTTTCAAAACCAGGATCTTGTCTATATTGCCAGCCTGTCCGGCAACTCCGCCGCGTGCCTTACGAAAATCTCCCGGCTTGCGAAGGAAGCCGGCGCTTTTGTCGCCACAAATCTCGGCATCCGGCAAATCACTTACTGGTCAGGTGATATTATTGAAGCCCTTTCCCATATCGATCTGCTCTCCATCAATGCGGTGGAGGCGGAACAACTCGCACTCACCCTGTTACCGAAGGGACAGCCAACGACTGACAAAAAGCCAACCGGAAAGGGGCCCGTCTTGCTGGAAAAGGGCTTGGGCGGGCGAGCGTTCGAGAGTGTTGTCCAGGAAGTGTGCAAGATAGGACCACGAATTGTTCTTGTAACTAACGGTGCAGAGGGAGCGTATGCGGGAACGCTGGACGGCATTAGCTTTCATCCGGCAAAAAAATCCGAGGTCAGCAGTACGGCAGGCGCCGGCGACGCATTCGCGACAACTTTCTCTGCTTATGCCGCTATTGGCGCAGATTTGGACCTCTGTCTTGAAGTGGCGACAGCAAACGCCCTTTCTGTTATTGCGGCACCAGACACGCAAAGTGGATTACTCAGGAAAGCCGAGATAGACGCTGCGATTTGTGCCTGATCTCACAAACGACTGTGAATCGCATAGTACCTTTTTGTTTCTTGGTTTACATTCAGACTGAACAATAAGGACGGCATCGACATGCTTAAAAATCTATTATTAGCCATTGGGTTTCTGATTGCCAGCGCAGTCTATGTACCCTTTCCCGCCTTAGCCGAAGATGAAGACGTCGCGACAGTTTCAAGGCTTAGAAACACGGCTGTTGTTCTTAGGAAAGGCCAGCAAATAGATATTCGGCCCAGTTTTAAGCTGCAAAAATTTGATGAAATAAAATCGGGAGAAAATGCCCGGGTTGAAGTTATTTTCAATGATGGCACGAAACTGAATATCGGTGCGGATTGCCATATTGTTATCGACGAATTTTTGTTCGACCCTGATAAAAATATCGGCATTGCAATCCTGCGTGAGCTGCAAGGGCCTTTTCGCTTCATTACAGGGCGTATCGGAAAAGTCCTACAGCCGCAGGTCGTCGTTCAGAGTCGGTTTGGCGTCGTCGGCGTTCGCGGTACGGATTTTTGGGCCGGCCCCTCAAGAGGCGTTTACGGAGTTCTCTTGCTGGATGGGGCAATCTCGGTCACAAATCCGGCGGGCCAACGCAGCCTCACTCCTGCGGGAACCGGTGTCAATCTGACCGATAATAATGTGCCACCCGGAGAGGTGACAGTCTGGGGCGCCGACCGCGCACAAGAAGCTCTGGCAGACGTTGCTTTCTAGTTGGCCGCTGTCGGTAGACTATTCATTTCCGACTTCTCGCCACATAAAATTTTGGGGCAAGGTGATCTTTTCGCACGGTCACCTCGTAAAAACATTAATGGGACAGTGTATCGCAGTTGAAAACGCGATCAGGAAGCATTTATTCCCCAATATACGATGTAGGAGAGCGGGATGTTCAAGAATCTGATTTTGATATTGTCTCTGACGACAGGGTTAGTATTTGCATTCGCGGAGAACGGCAATGCCGCCAATTCTAACGTCGGCACGATCACCCGCCTTCAAAGCGATGCGAAAATTATCAGAGACGGCCAGACAATTCCCATGGAAGTCGGGTCAGCGATACGAGAAAACGATGAAATCAATTCAGAAGATATGGCCCGTATCGAAATCACCTTCACGGACGGAACAACGCTGCTTATCGGCGAGAACGCCCGCGTAGAAATCGACGAGTATCTTTACGATCCCGACAACAATATCGGGACCGCAATTATAGGCGCGCTTCAGGGCCCATTTCGGTTTATCACCGGAAAAATAAGCCAGTTGAAGGACAAACGTGTTGAAATAAAAAGCAGCGTTGCAACAATTGGTGTGCGCGGTACTGATTTCTGGGGTGGACCATCACAGGGAACTTATGGTGTATTCCTGTTTGAGGGGACTATTGTTATCTTCAACGCCGAAGGCGGGCGGATAGTAAGTGCCCCGGGAACCGGTGTAGACCTTGACGGTATCGATAAAGTGCCGGGAGAGGTCACCGTTTGGAGCGCTTCACGTGCCCAGGCGGCACTTGCAACTGTGACTTTTAAGTAGGGAAACGTTCCCCTTTAGGCGCTAAATGGACCGACTAGAGACAGATCTACCGATTTCTTCTGAAATCCTTATGGAGATACGGGATTATTGGGTGGATCTAAAGCAGAACAGGTTAATGCCCTTGAAACAGGAATTCAATCCAGCTGCCATCGTACGGCATCTGCCCTATGTGGTGCTTGTCGATGTCTTTCAGGATCCGCTGCAGTTTCGATATCGCCTTTTAGGAACCAAAATCACGGAGCTCGCGGGGCGAAACGTAACCGGTAAGTGGTTGGACGAGGAGCTCTATGGTGACAGAACAGATGATATGTTATGGATGTTCAGAAGCTGCGCATCTTCCAAGCGACCCGTTGCGGTCCGCGAGCAAGTTCAGTTTGTCGATAAATCATGGGTGAATGTCGATGTTGTCGCCTTCCCATTGAGTGACGCAGATGGAAATATAACTGTAATCTTGAGTGCCGTCGATTTGACACATGTAAATGCGAAGCTTCCCTTGTCCGGGACGGGCTTTATTCTCAACTGGCAGACAACCTAAGCAACGCCTCAATCTTCCCCAGAGCCTCAATCCGAAGCCTAAAAGCCCCACGAAGGAGCGAAGCTACTGAGTATAAAATGAGGCTGGTGGCATCATTCACTTTTATATATTAACTAATTGATATAAAACAAATTACATAAAAGTGAATTATAAATATACCCCCAATTATACCCCCAATTAAATTTCCGCTTACTGCCCACACTGGTAAGGAAATATTCTTGAGTACTATTCAAATTCAGAGGAAACCAGTAGTCTATAGTTACCCTCCATCAACACCGTTGCTTAACAAAAGGGCCGCACATATTTTGTCATAGACAAAACGTGCATAATTAATCTTGATCTTCTATGATATCTGGAACATAAATCTGGCGCAGCGGAATCAGGGTCCTATAGCGAGCCGATAATTTTTCATAATGCTCAAAAATAAGTTCCACCAACTGTTCGCCGCCGATCAAACGCAGCTTAGCTTTGTTGCGCTCTAGGACCCTAGCTGGCTTGCTAAATGATCCTAGATTTACAAACAAGGCAAATTCACCCTCACCCAAGGTCCCAAGCAGCTGGCTAACCTCAGGCTCGCCGGTTTGCTCCGTAATACGTTTACATTGAACCTTAATAATTGGCGGCTCAAACCCCAACTCATCCGTATGAGCGATAATATCAACGCCGCCATCACCTGATTTCTCGGATACTCTAGCGGTATATCCCATACATTCCAGTAAATGCGCTGTAAAATGCTCGAATTCATATCCATTGAGCCGAGACATAATTCGCTTGATCACATAGTCATGGGTCGTCTCAACTGCCTGCTGTGACACATTCTTGGTAATGCTAACATCATCACCACTTTCCTCATTCTCCGTCTCATCATTTTGCTCAATTTGGCCGATTTCTATTTTAGCCAAAAATTCTTTCTGATGTCTTTTGATAGCAAAAAGTGTGATGAAAGCTCCGATTTCGTAAAGAGCAGATTGTGAAAATTCGCTGCGCGGAAAATGTCCGATCCACTCAACGCTTCTGCGGTTAGGATAGCTTTCGTCTTCCTCGCCTTCCTCGGCAGGAACAAAGAAGCCTTCACCCTTAAAGCGCCCGATGTTTACCATCCTATCATTCTTTGATGGGTAGACCACATAGTCACCCTCCTTCACCTCATGCGCAAAGCGATAAAGGATACCAGCCTGAACCGGCAATGAGCCCTCCGTAATGTTCGGGCTCGAACTTCGAAGTGCCTCTTTATACTTTTCACG
This sequence comes from uncultured Alphaproteobacteria bacterium, assembly GCA_937910835.1. Taxonomy (GTDB): domain Bacteria; phylum Pseudomonadota; class Alphaproteobacteria; order Sneathiellales; family Sneathiellaceae; genus Sneathiella. The sequence goes on from CALEMG010000132.1 coordinate 9,246, forward strand.
ATCACCCTCAATCTTGAAAATATTCCCAATTAGCGGCCAGCTTATGCCTACATAGCCAAATTCGATTGGATCGTGGCCGACCCACTCTTGCATATGAATTCCCCATACCTGAGCCATACTAAAGGTCCATTTCTATTTTTATGCTTCGTTACAATGCTAATCTAATCAACGCCATCAATAAAGGTTTCGACAAAGCTACGGATTTTATCAATAATGCGCTCCGCTGTAGTACCCCGCTCCCGCAGTGAGGGGCGTTTATCCATGATCTCAATCACCTCATCGCGCATAGGCGGTTTTTCTGTAAACAGATAGTTGCCAAGAACCTTTTCCAACCCTTCCGGGTCAAGCCCTTCCTCTTCACCCATTGTCGCTAGGGCTTTACGCTTCTCTTCTGTCCAGTAAGCATCAAACTCATCCCCAACATCCGCAGTGGCTGGCATATCGGGAAAATGCTGCGAAATAAATTTTTCGATCAGTTCCTTTTTGCTTCTGAGCTGGGCTTCAGTATCCAGAAGATCCATAATCGACTTGCGGGCTTTCGCCTGCTCTTCCGGTTTCTTATCCTGCATATTGCGAAGCAGGCCGATGATATAGCTGACATTGATTTTATCACGGCTGATCAGTTCAATCTCAAAATCAAGATCATCCAGAATTGAAATCTTCTCTTTTTCTTTTTCGCTGCGCACCTTGTCATACAAATCAAGATACTTGCTCCGGAAATCTGAAAAGAGCTGCTCACTCATAGGCAGATCGTCAAAGGTAAACTCGGTGAAGCAGTCAAGAACGTTCTTGATCCGGATAACTTCGCGGAAAGCCTGAATAAACTTCGCTTCGTCTTCTTCAGTTAAGAGCTTATCGACACTGTCTACATCCGGGGTAATCGCGAGAAGGTTGGCAACGGCTTGCCCAAATTTCCGAACATAATCTTCATAAGGCGCGAGGATAATATCTTCCTGCGCGTCCTTATTGGCAAAAAGCTCAATGGCCTTATCCGTCGCTGGCTTGAGGTTCCGGAAACAAACGATATTCCCCTGCGACTTCTTTTGCCCCATCGTTCTGTTCGTGCGGGAATAGGCTTGCAAAAGGCCGTGGAATTTCAGGTTTTTATCAACATAGATGGTATTCAGCGGTTTGCTGTCAAAGCCTGTCAGAAACATGTTTACAACCAGGAGAATATCGATTTCCTTGTTCTTCACCCGCTAGCCGACATCCTTGTAATAGGCATAAAACGATTTGCTATCTTTTGTCGTGTAATTCGTGCCGAACATCTTGTTGTAATCAGCGATATACTCATCCAGCTTTTCACGGCTATGTTTGTTCTCAGGGGCATCGTCATCCGGCATATCATCGCCGGTCCCCATGCCATCGGCATCAGCATCTTCTTCATTCGCCTGATAGGAGAAGATCGTGGCAACTTTCAGGTCATGCAGTCCCGCTTCTTTCTTGGCGCGGAATAGCTCGTAATAGGCTGTGAGCGTTTTCACATTGGACACGCAGAACATAGCCGTGAACTCGCGGGAATGTGTTTTCCGGTCATGGTTGGCAATGATGTAATCAGTGATTTTTTCCAACCGCTCCGGCGCCTCCATAACTTCCGCCGTATCAATCGCCTCCACTTCAATATCGACAACCTCCTCTTTCTTTTTGAAGGTGCGAATATACTCAACGGAGAATTTCAGGACATTCTCATCCCGAATGGCGTCGGTAATCACATAGCTATGGAGCTGCTTTTCAAACAGGTCTTTGGTTGTGCGTTTGCCAAGTGCGTTCTTGGCGGCGTTTTCGGCAAAAATCGGTGTTCCCGTAAAACCGAACATCTGCACATTGTCGAAATATTCTTTAATCCGCCTGTGCGTTTCGCCAAACTGGCTGCGATGACATTCATCAAAGATGAAAACCATCTTCTTGTCTTTTAGGTCATCCATTGTTTTCAAATGGCGCTTTTTGCTAATCGCAGCATTCAGCTTCTGCAATGTCGTAACGATCAGAGGCGTATCGTTCCCGAATTGCTCAACCAGCTTGCCCGTGTTGTTTGTCGCGTCAACACTGCCCTCCTGGAAGGCGTTGAACTCCGCTATGGTCTGATAGTCGAGATCCTTACGATCAACAACGAAAACAACCTTATGCACTTTGGGGTTCTGGGTAAGGATCTGCGCCGCCTTGAAAGAGGTGAGCGTCTTCCCTGAGCCTGTTGTATGCCAGATATAGCCGTTTTTATTAGTGGTCAGAACCTGTGCGACAATTGCCTCCACCGCGTAATATTGATAGGGGCGCAGCGCCATCAGCATTTTGTGGCTCTCGTTCAGGACAATGTATTTTGTGATCAGCTTGGAAAGCTGGCATTTTTCAAGGAAGACATCCGCGAATTTGCTGAGCTGCGTTATGCGGTTATTCTGCTTGTCTGCCCAGAAAAATGTCTGCTTGAAATCCCGCTTGGTGACGGGATTGTTCGCATAGTATTTGGTATTCACGCCGTTGCTGATCACAAACATCTGGATATAGCCGAACAATCCATAGCCCGCCGCGAAGCTGTGCCGGTGATAGCGGTTTGTCTGGTTAAACGCCTCTTTCATCTCAAGGCCGCGCCGTTTCAGCTCGATCTGGCAGAGCGGCAAGCCGTTCACCAGCAATGTCACGTCATAACGATTGGTATATTTCCCCACCATCGTAATCTGATGCGTGACTTGGTATTCGTTCTTGCACCAATGGACCTGGTTTATCAGCTCGATATAGCCCGTCGTGCCATCATCCTTTGTATAGTCGATCTTATCTCGCAGGATTTTGGCTTTTTCGAATATATTCCCCCGCGCCAGCTTGTTCAAAACCTGCCGGAATTCATAATCAGAGAGCAAAACCTTGTTGTGCTTTTCGAGCTGCCGCTTGAGGTTGACCAGCAAGTCCTCCTCATTGGCAATCGCAACCTTCTCCCAGCCCAGCGTTTCAAGCTGGGCAACAAGGGCATTTTCCAGTTGCTGTTCGGTCTGCGTGCTCATTAGGGATCTGAATTGCGCTTTTTTGCTCGTTCATCGGCAATGAATGATTTCATAGCTTCAATCATTTCTAGCGCAAAACGCTTATGATACGACAGGCTTTGATGTTCGTAAAAATAGCGAAACTCTTCAAATCCATTGCTAATTATATCCATATTTTCCTTATATTGATCGAATGTCACGTAATTATATTTTTTCATATGAATATTAAAAATAGCGGTCTGGGCGTCTTCAGGAAGTTTCTCAAAAAGTTTCCTGATGTTATGACCTCTTTGCTTTCTACCTATCACTTCAAAAACTGCTTTAATGTATAGTTCAACAGCAAATGCTAAGCAGACAAAATCTGCAACACCTATTTGTTGATCTGTTGCATATCCAATTTCTTCTACTTTATCTTCAGGGTTTTCAGCGTTATGTCTTCGCGCTCTCTCCACTCGAAGCCTAATTAACTCGTTATCATGACGTTCCAGAATATAGAATGAGTTTAGAAAATGCTCTGCTTGCGTTGTTATTGCCATATTGAACACCCCCTACACGAACATCTGTTGCAAAAGGCCTTTTTTAAAAATCTTGGCTTTATTCAGCTCTCCAGAAACCAGTGCGATTTTGTTGTCAATTTCAGATAAAAAATCAGCGATTTTCTTTTGTTCGTCTAGGTGCGGTATTGGAAGGGCTATCTCTTTAAGAATGCTGAAGTGTCGCTTATACCCTTCTGCTTCAACATTGAAGAATTGTAACGCGTAGTATAGATATCTTATCTTGTCCCCTTTGGAGCTAAGTATTTTTGTACCATCTGCGCCAACCACGAATTTAAAATCTAAAAATTTGACTGCCGTTGTGTGATCACCAAAAATTACTACAGGGATCTCTTTTGCGTTAAAAATCTTATTTTCTTGATCTGTGTAGCCTGCTATAGAGCTTTGTCCCTGATCAACTACAGGAATTTCCCCAGTCTCCAAAATTTCGTTGCTTTTTATTTGAAACCGCTTGGTTGGAATTGGCGAAAATGCGTTTGCAACCGTTTTTTTACCCCAATCAGGGAAGGGGTTGCCGTTGTCGTCGGTGAAGCGGATAGCCTGAGAAAAGAGCTTTTGCATACAGCCCTTTTTATAGACCTCCAGCAGGTCTTTCTTTTTCTGGAGCTGGGCAATCTTCTCATCCACCGCCCCCAAAAACGCCGCGATTTTTTTCTGTTCGGGAACTTTGGGAAAGAAAAATTTATAGCTACGAAGCTTTTCAAGTGTAATTCTTGTGATCGCCTGTCCCGCAATAGACTCCAAAATTCTTCTCTGACCGTTGCCCGAGGCTAAAATTTGATAAAGAAAAGAATGCAAACATTTTTCTGGATTAGCTCTTAAAAAAGCTACACTAGATAATAAGCTAAATGGCTCTTTCAATGTATTAATACATACGTTTCCTGTACTAGCTCCATCTTTAGTAAGCAAAACATCGTTTTCCGATACATCACATCGCTTGTAAATATTACGGTGCTCATGCTCACTTACAAAGGATACATCGTTTAAATCTAAATACCCCATACGAATATTTTTTGACGTTATATATAAATACTTACCGTCTTCAGTAAGCTGCGGCGAAAAATGTGTTCCATCTTGAATTTTTGACGTAACAGCATTTAGAGCCAAATAATGCCAATCCCCATCAAACTCAGGAAATCTTAACGCGGGAGTATTCTGCTCTTGCTTTGGCATCGCTTACCCCTTCAAACCAAACGGGGCTTTAATACCAAGCTCTTCGCAAAATCCGGCGATGACACTATCCGTTTCCTCTATTCCATCCTCAAGCTGGATAAGCTCGTTCGCCACAGCCTCCAGATCGACCGGCTCTTCCTCCTCAAACGTATCGACATAGCGCGGAATGTTGAGGTTATAGCCGTTTTCAGCAATCTCAGCTAATGGCGCGGCGTAGGCGTATTTGTCAACGCTCTCCCGCTTGGCATAGGCATCGACAATCTTTTGAACATGAAGATCGGTCAGCCTGTTTTTATTGCCCTCTTTTTCGAAGTCCGCGCTCGCGTCAATAAACAGGATATCGTCATCCTGCTTGCGGCATTTTTTCAGCACCAGAATACAGGCGGGGATGGACGTGCCGTAAAACACATTCGGCGGCAGGCCAATCACCGCATCCAGATAGTTTTGATCCTTGATAATATATTCGCGGATTTTCCCCTCCGCTGCGCCCCGAAACAGCACGCCATGCGGCAACACAACCGCGCCTGTGCCATTATCCGCCAGTTGGTAAATGATATGCTGCACGAACGCGAAATCCGCCTTTGACGTCGGTGCAAGCGCCCCATATTGACTGAACCTGTCATCGGTTTCATTGAGCGGGTTATCCTTGCCCTTCCACTGCGCCGAGAACGGGGGATTGGCGACAATCGCCTCAAACTCCATGCCTTCATGCTGCGGCTCCTCCAGTGTGTCTTCCTGACGGATATCAAAGCGGCTGTAATGCACGTCATGCAGGATCATATTCATACGGCAGAGGTTATAGGTAGTGCGGTTAAGCTCCTGCCCGAAAAATTCTCCCACCTTGGTTTCCCTGCCAATCCGCAAGAGCAATGAACCCGATCCGCAAGCCGGGTCATAGGCGTTTTTAATCTGCCCCTTGCCCATGGTGACAATCTTGGCCAGAACTTTTGATACTTGCGCCGGTGTATAAAATTCCCCCGCCTTTTTACCCGCGCCCGATGCAAATTGAGCGATCAGATACTCATAGGCATCCCCCAGAACATCGGAGTCAATTTCCTCAAGCCGGAAATCCACCGCATCAAGATGCGCGAGAACTTTGGCGATCAGGTTATTGCGCGCGTTGGGGCTACGCCCAAGCTTCGTGCTGGCAAGATCGATATCTTCAAAGAGCTTGTTAAAATCATCCTCGCTCTCGTTCCCCATCGTGCTTTGCTCGATGGCGTTGAGGATGGATTGCAGATCTTCCAGAATGAAGTTGTCGGTGGCTTCCTCATCATCCTCATCAATCTTGATGTTGCCCTTTATGGTGAGGGCGCTGAACAGCTCATCCGGGCGCAGGAAATAGCCCAGCTTTTCCAGGGATTCTTCCTTGATCGCATCAAGGTCTTCCTCATCCTTCAGGTGCGCGTAGTCCTTAATGCTTTCGGTTTCCAGCAATCTATTGGCAAAGAGATTCTGCTTTTCAGACAGGTATTTATAGAAAATAAAGCCAAGAATATAATCGCGGAATTCATCCGCCCCCATCTTGCCCCGCAATTCGTTAGCGATCTTCCAAAGCTGGGCTTCAAGCTTTTGCTTCTGTTCTTCTGTCATGATTTCTTCTTTTAATGATGCTTACTCTGAAACGACGCAAATCAGACTGCGATTGAATTCGATGAAAATCGCAATCCTCCCCCCTCACTTTCTTATCATGCAAAACCAATCTTGGCCTCCGAAATAATCCGTCTTTGTTCCATCACAGACAACTGACCATAGCTGTTGAGCGTTGTATCAATAGACATATGCCCCAGGTTCTGCCGGACAGCATTCAGGAACGCCGGGCTTTGAGACTCTGCATATCGCGCCAATGTCTTGCGGAAGGAATGGGGTTTGATATATCCGTACCCCGCACTTTCAAACGCATTTTTGAATATACCCCTGATTGTAGTGTTAGACTTGATTTCCTCTTTTTTGATTTTCTGTTCAAGCAGATTATTCCGCGCGAAATGATTGTCAACTCGCGGGAAAAGAGGATCTGAATCCTTGAAACCCAAAGTGCCCAAGTATCCATGCCACTCAATTACGCTGGCGATAACGTCATCCGGAAGCGGAATAAAAACCGCATGACGCGTTTTGGCGAATTTGACGCTCATGTTCTTCGGGGTGACATAGATAAAATACTGCCCGTCTTCCTCAACCAGGCTGTTCATTTTCACCGTTCGCAATTCCGAAATGCGAAGCGTACTTAGTGCTTGCAGGGATATGATCGCTTTATCACGCTTTTCCTTATCCGTATCGCCCGGCATTTGGCGGATTGTCTGGATGATCTGATCATATTTATACGCCTTTTGGTATTCCGCCGCCTTTGCCGTTTTCCGCTGATTCCGGGAAACATTCAGATAATCAATATGATTGTAGTTGATCTTGCTGCGATAACCGCGCTGGCGCTCCAGCCAGTTTAGAAAATCTTTGAGGGCGCGGATATTATCGGTGATATAGGAAAGCGAGAGATTGGCGCTAAACATCCCTTGGATATATTTGTCCGCGACGTAATCGTTGAATTTCTCAAATCCCGCAAATCTCATGAAGATCTCGAAATCACGAATATGCTTCAGGGCTGCAAGAATAGTCTTCTCATCCTTCTGGCCAATGCGCCGCAAATGTTTGCGATACTTATATTTCATGCGCTCACTCACAGGGTTGTACTGATCCGGATTTTTGTCACGTTTCTTCAAAATAGATCCCCCTGCAAGGACTCACTTGTCGCGTTTCGCACTTGTGCCGGAATGTGAGTCTTACCGGTGGAAGCTGCAAAATCGTATAATTCCAAAACATCAACCAGTCTGAATTGATGCCTAAGCGGCGGCATATCAGTCAGCTTGTAGTTTTTGAACATTACATTTTTGCACTCTCGACAAGCACCTTGGACCTTCAAAAATTGTGCATTTTGTTCCACAGATATCTTGTTTCTGAAAATAGGCCGCGCATCCTGACATCTCATGCAATACATCTCGCCAAAGGCGGTTTTACATTTGTTGGCGTTGTTATTCTTTTTGAGAAACTCGATCAGATCGCACCCATATACCAAGGCAGGTTTTCCGGCATCTATGGTTTTCAAGCCTTTTCTGAACCATTTCCTGACCGTCTGGGCATGCAATCCAAAATCAGAAAACAGGGCGCAAATATCATCAATGTCATAGACAAACCAATATCGCACCCGCTTATGTGGGTACAAACGCTTGGACACGGCCTAATCCTGCTTAGACGTTATCAGCTCTCTTATATCCTCAACCCGCCAGGCTGTGATCTTTGGACCTAACTTCACCGGCTTTGGATACCGCCCTTCTTTCACTCCTGCCCACCAATGGGACCTGCTAACAGGGTAGACTTTCAGGACATCAGGAAGGCGGACAAATCCGACCTCAGGTAAAATAGAATCAAACTCCGTTTCATTAAATCCAGAGCGATATATCTTGATTTTTCTTGAGACTTGAACGTTGAAAGGGTTTCGTGAGCGATAAATTCAAGGGTGACACCCTTAGATATTTTCGCACAATTTCAATGTGTTAATGGGAGACACCCTTTGTTGATTTAAGACCTATTCCCAAGGGGTATTGCCACCCTTCTTATCTTCTGGACGGCGCAACATTGTCGCCATTGACTCAATCATCCTGTCAGATTTTCCCTCAAGATCAGCAGGCCAGTTCTGTCTCAGCCAATCGATAATTACGCTTTTGCTAGTCCGCTTCTCTGGTGTTAATTCGAGGGCATTAACAGCCTGAATCATGAACTGAATATAGGGTGGAAAATATTGTGTGTTTACCCGCTGCTCAACTTTTGTGCTAGGCTCTTCCTCAACAGGCTTACCTTCCAGAAAGTCATTGAATTGGTTTCTATCAACATAGAGATATCTGCCACTTCTCCCGCGAGAGAAACCCTCATTCCCATATGGGATATTTCCTCTCAAAAAGCACTCAATAGCCTTACCGCTCCGAAAAAAGCCGTCGCCTATAGGAAGTTTTTCGCCGTCTAAGCCATCAATTGTGAATATGCTAAATCCGGGTGTACTGAGTTTATAGTAGATTAGGTGTTGAGCTATCACATCCTTACCGGAAACAGGCTGCCCTCTTTCGCTTTCCTTTTGAGCGAAAAGCCGCATTGCTTCCCAGATCCAAATCGCCTCAGGAATAACTACCCCATATGGTGTAATTTCTTTCTCTGAAGAAGTTGTAGAATCCGATTTATCCAATAACTTGCGCCCTAACCGACCAAGACTTTGTTGATGCCTGCATTACTAGAACGAGATTATACTTTGTTTCCGCGAGTGTTGGTAATTTATCGTGCACGCTCTGCATCAGAGGCAGATTTCACGGACTCTATGAGAGCCAAGACAAACGATTCTTCATACTTTAACATCTGTTTTTCGTGAGCATAACGCCACTCTTTAAAGCCATTGCTTATTGTTCTTATTTGATCAACGAACCGATCATAAGGAGTGTAGGCCTTATCATATAGTTTAGGTGAAAAGATATCCCCTCTGGTGTTGAATGGGTTTTGACGGATAGAATCGTGAGCAAAAATCTCTTGCTTGATTTGTGACGGTAACATTTCAAAAAGTTTTATGATGTCATGGCCACGAGGCGCTTTACCTTTCAGTGCTGAATGAAGCTCTTTAAAATAAAGCTCTAGCGAAAATGCCAAGCATACGACGCTTGGACCAACTATGAGCTCGCTATGGTTTTTCAATACTTTGTAAGCATTAAAAAAGTCATCGGCTTGTATCCGTATATGCCAAGACATCTAAGCTTTCTTTCTATTTACAAAATCTCCAGAAATTGTAACTCCACTATTAGCAACTTCATCTAGATAATCAGCCCATTCCTGCATCATAACCTTGCGTTCATTGAGGAACAAAGCCCGGTCATAAGCTTTGTCGATCTTGTTTCGCGGAACATGGGCAAGTTGTCGGTCAACGACCTCGTGTCGATAACCAAGCTCCTGTTTAATGCCACTCATTGCCAGAGCCCGAATACCATGACCAGTCATGCGGCCCTGATAGCCGAGACGCTTCAGCGCCCCCAGTATCGTATTATTACTGATCGAATTACGTGGCTTGACGCTGCTGGGAAAAACCAGTGGCCAGTGCCCGGCAAGAATTTTCTGATTTTCAAGCACCTCAATTGCCTGTCGGGATAGCGGAACAATATGTTCCCTTCCCATCTTCATCCGTTCCGTCGGGATAATCCATTCTTTCTTGTCGAAATTGATTTCCTCCCATCTTGCGTTAATCAGCTCACTCGTGCGCACGAACGTCAGCATAATCAGCTTGAGAGCGTTCCGGGTACTTTGATAAAGCCGGGCATCGTTTCTTTCCAGTGCCGCAATAAACTCCGGCAACTCCCCTACATCCAATGCCGCGAAGTGTTCCTTCTTAACCGGTTTTAAGGCTTCCTTGATATCCTGAGATGGATCGCGCTGCGCTTTACCAATCGCAATCGCATACCGGAAAATTTCACCGCATTTTTGCAGTTGTCGCTTTGCCAGTTCATGCGCCCCGCGATTCTCTATTTTCCGGATGACTTGCAACAGCAACGGCGGTTCAATTTCCAAAATCGGAAAACTGCCAATCTCCGGAAATATATCTTTTTCAAGTCGGGTGATAATCTCTTCCGCGTATCGCTTCCGCCAGCGGCTTTTGCGATTGTCGTACCATTCTCGTGCAATTACTTCGAAAGTGTTTTCGGCATTCTCTTTCGCTAATGCCTTTTTTTTCTTCTTATCCTGAGAGGGATCAATTCCATTCTCCAGCAATTTGCGAGCACGGAGGAGCCTACCCCTTGCTTCTGCTAATGAGGTTTCTGGATATACCCCCAAAGCCAGAAGCTTTTCCTTGCCGACAAACCGATATTTATAACGCCAGTATTTGCTGCCATTAGGCCGGATCTCCAGATAAAGGCCTTTTCCATCGGACAGCTTATAAGCTTTTTCCTTCGCTCCTGCCTTCTTGATTTTGATATCGGTTAGCGGCATTTTGGGGGTACATGATTTTTGGCATTTTCAATGTACCCCCAATCTTACCCCCAAATTTTCTGGATGCAAGAGGTTAATATCGGATTATATAAGACGTGAAATTCCAATATATCATTGTTTTTATTGAATATTTTGGATAACATTGGATTAAGTAAAATGAGGTTCTGGCTGGGGTGGCAGGATTCGAACCTGCGCGTGACGGGATCAAAACCCGCTGCCTTACCGCTTGGCTACACCCCAATGAGGAGCCTCTTTCTATCCAAAGGGTCGACTAAGCTCAAGCCAAATTTTGAAAAAATCAGGAAAAGGCATAATCCCAAGAATTATGAGCCCACGGCCGCCGCCTGCACCCACCAGTCAGGATGATGCGCCTGTATGTCACGCGCTGCTATCTGCGCGGCCTCTGCTTCTTCGAATAATCCGAAGCAGGTTGCACCACTCCCACTCATTCGCGCAAGTTGGCAATGTTTCTGCTCTCTGATCATCGAAAGAACAGAGCCAATTACGGGGGCGACTTCAAGTGCCGGGGTCTCCAGGTCGTTCCGCATCGAGGCAAGACTGGTGAATAATTCCAGAGCTGTTAGCTCATTAAGGTCAACTGGGAAGGATACTTTTTCCGCAATTTCAAGCCGACCGAAGACATTTTTTGTTGCAACCGAAATTCCCGAATTAACCAGTAAAATATAAAATTTCGGAAATTTGCGGAGCCCAGATATCCGCTCTCCCACGCCCGACATGATTGCTGGCTTTCCATACAGACAGACAGGAACATCCGCACCCAGAGCTAGTCCGATCTGGCGCAGCTGAACCTCGGAGAACCCTATATTCCATAATATGTTAAGAGATTTGAGTGTGGCTGCTGCATCAGCGGAACCACCGCCGATCCCGGCAGCGACTGGTAAGTTCTTCTCCAGAATTATATGCGCACCTTCTTCTGTCCCGCTTTCAGATCTCAATAAATACGCCGCTTTCATGGCGAGGTTTTCTTCGGTACTACCAACCAAATGGGAAAAGCGCCCAATTACTTCAAGCGTGAGTTCCTTGCCCTTTTTCACGGTTATTCTGTCCCCACAATCAGGGAAGACCACAAGGCTTTCAAGCAGGTGATATCCATCCGCCCGTTTGCCTGTGACGTGCAGAAAAAGATTGACCTTGGATCGAGCAACGGAGGTAAGCATAGCGACGCGCCGGCTTATTTCTGAGCCTTGATATCATCCCTTAGGCCGGATTTCAGCTTTTCCTTGATAACTGGAACCTGGTCTTCCGCAGGATCGAGCCAAAGCGCTCGCTGCCACTGATAGCGTGCTTCCTCTCGGCGGCCAACGCGCCAATAGGCATCCGCAAGATGATCTGTAATCGTTGGATCCGCCGCCTCCAGAGAGACAGCTTTTTCCAGCTGAGCAACCGCATCGTCGAATTCGCCGAGTCGGTAATAGAGCCACCCCAAGCTGTCGATGATAAAGCCATCACGCGGTCGAAGTGAAACCGCCTTGATCAGCATATCTTTAGCCCGTTCCAGATTTTCATTTCTGTCCACCCAAGAGTAAGCAAGATAGTTAAGAACCTGCGGATGATCGGGCCGAAGCTCAAGAGATTTCAAAAGGTCGGCTTCCGCAAGTGACCACTGCTCGGACTGTTCGTAAGCAATCCCGCGAGCATAGAAAAGCGACCAATGTCGTTCCTGAAGCGCGGGAAGCCGTCCAATAGCGCGGCCGTAATTGCGCGCCGCTTCTTCCCAGTCTTTCGAATCCCGGCTGACATCGGCAAGAACGACCAGCGCTTCAATATCGTCCGGATAGCTGGCGGCAACCGCCTCAAGCCGATCTTTCGCGTCTTCTATACGACCAAGCCGATAGGATACCCAAGCAGCTCTAATCCGGGCATTTTTGCCATAGGCAGACATAGGGTTGATCTCGCTATAAAGATCAAACGCTTCCTGCCATTTATCACGATCCTCCGCGGTTTCAGCAAGCAGCATTTGCCCCATCGGGAAATCCGGCTTTAACTGAAGTGCGAAGTTGATATATGTCGCCGCGACGCCGACGGCGCGCTCCTGTCCGATAATTGAGGCCGCACTATAAAGAGCTTCCGCCGCGCCTTCAATTGGGTCTTTTGCGATCGGTGTGATCGGTCGTCCTTCATCCAATTCAGCGAGTTCAAGACGGATAGTCGGGCTCAGCGGATACCTCTCGATATAGTCGTCAAAAAGCTTTCGAACGTCATTTCGCCGATCTGTACGATCAAGGTAAGCCCCATACGCCTGGACCAGACGAACGGCCCGCCCCGATGGCCCGGCAAGTGCCACCTCATAATTTTGATCAGCCAGTTTCTGATCTCCGGAGACATCGCTTAGCAAAGCCGCCTGATACTGCTTGAGCGCCTCAAATCCATTGTATTTATCAAGTGCGTTGAGTTCCGCGAGAGCCCCGTCGGTATCCCTCTGCCCCAGCTTTATCCAGGACATAAGCAAAGGCTTCAACAAAACGTTGAAACCATTTTCTGCTGTTTTCTCAAGATTGCTTTGGGCTAAGACATAGTCCTTTTCGCCGAGCGCTTTGATGGTCATGACGAGATATGCTGTTGAACTATCATCGTCCAACTCGATTACCTTTGGCGCCAGCGAGATAGCCCGCTTTATATCCCCTTTTGAAAGCGCCGCCTGCAACGCGATATTCAGAAGAATTCCGTCATCACCGCGCTCGCCCAACGCATCTTCAAAATATTCAAGGGCAGCGGACGCATCTTGCTCGCGAAGGGCTTCGCGGCCCGCCAGATATTCGCCAAAGTATGACGAGGGAAACATTTCTGCTGTACCGCCGGCATCCTGAAAAGCATCGGGCAAAGAATGGCGTTCGCTTGACGCGCTGTTCGCTGCACATGCCCCCAGCGCCGCCGTCATAATAAAGCCGCCAATAACCAGTTTGAACTTATTCACGCCCGCGCCCGCCATTTCTGTCAAATTACCTTTACGTTTTCGATCCGACGCATGGTTCGCCGGGAAAGCCACATTCCCATAGTATGTAGGGCGTCCCCAACCTGCATGAAACAAATTTCAAGAAATCCGTGCTAATTTTCTACATATTCGGATAGTTTGGCCCGCCGCCGCCTTCAGGAACAACCCAGTTAATATTCTGCGTCGGATCCTTGATATCACAGGTTTTGCAGTGAACGCAGTTCTGTGCATTTATCTGCAGGCGCGGGTTGGATCCGTCATCGTCCGTCAGGAATTCATAAACGCCGGCAGGGCAGAAACGCTGCTCCGGCCCGGCATATTCCGCATAATTTATAGAGACCGGAACACTGTCATCTTTCAATGTAAGATGGATGGGCTGATCTTCTTCATGGTTGGTGTTGGAAAGAAATACCGACGACGGTTTATCGAACGTGTATACACCGTCATATTTCGGATAGTCGATCTTCTTGCAATCCTTCGCTTTTTTCAGCGCCGAATGATCATCATGATGCTTGAACGTCCAAGGTGTCTTGCCACCCAGGATTTTCAAATCCAGACCCGTATAAAGAGTTCCGGCAAGCAAACCCCATTTAAAGGCTGGCCGGCTGTTGCGCACACGATAAAGCTCGTCATGGACCCATGATTCCTTATAAAGTGCCGGGTATGTATCCAGTACCTTGGCGGGCGCCTCCGCATTCAGTTTCATTTCGGCAACAATGGCTTCCGCTGCCATCATGCCCGACTTCATGGCAGTATGGGATCCCTTGATTTTCGGCACATTCAGGAAGCCAGCGGTGCAACCAATCAACGCGCCGCCCGGGAACACGAGTTCCGGGACCGATTGGAAGCCGCCTTCGTTAATAGCGCGTGCGCCATATGAAATGCGCTTCCCGCCTTTCAGCATTTCCTTCATCATCGGATGGGTCTTGAACTTCTGAAACTCATCATAAGGCGACAGATAAGGGTTTTCGTAATCAAGCGCGACAACATAGCCAACATAGGCCTGATTGTTTTCCAGGTGATAAACAAAGGAACCGCCATATGTATTGCGGTCAAGCGGCCAGCCAAAGCTGTGGAATATCTGGCCTTCCTTGTGCTGCTCCGGGTCCAATTCCCAAAGTTCTTTGATACCGATACCAAAAGTCTGCGGGTCGCAGTTTTCACGAAGGTTGAATTTTTCAAACAAGGTTTTGGTCAAAGACCCGCGCACACCCTCCGCAAAGAGGGTGTACTTGGCATGCAATTCCATACCCGGCTCGTATGAGCCCTTGTTTTCACCGTCGCGCCCAACGCCCATATCACCGGTGGCGACGCCTTTAACGCTTCCGTCCTCGTGATAGAGGACTTCTGCGGCGGCAAAGCCCGGATATACCTCTACTTCCATCGCTTCGGCCTGCTCCGCGAGCCAACGGCAGAAATTGCCAAGGCTGATGATATAGTTGCCATGATTATGCAACTGTTTTGGCAATAAGAAGTTCGGAAAGCGAAGCTCGCTCGATTCGGTCATGAAGAAAAATTTCTCGGATTTTACCGGCGTGTTGAGCGGTGCGCCCTTTTCCTTCCAGTCCGGAATCAATTCATCCAGCGCTCGGGTTTCAAACACATTCCCCGAGAGGATATGGGCCCCAATCTCTGAGCCTTTCTCAAGAACGCACACCGAAATATCAATGCCGGCTTCAGCACTGAGTTGGCGCAACTTTATTGCCGCAGACAACCCGGCCGGGCCGCCGCCAACAATAACAACATCAAACTCCATAGCTTCGCGTTCCATCAAAAGCCTCTTCTTGCCTTTCCGGCTGATTGACAGCCGTTATTTATCATTGAACCGATGCCATGCGTAAAGAGACCCCCTTTACCCAAATCCGGCAGATTTACTCCCGACACTATATTTTTTTTATTGCGCGTCAATCCCGATTGCAAGGGATTACGGCGGTTTTCGGCCATTTTGAGCGAAGCCTTCAAGATAATACATCGTTAAACGCGGCGGCAAACCGGAATACGACGCGTATGCAATTCACTTGGTATTTTTCTTTCAAGTCAAAAATCTTTCGCCGGCCATCTTCTCGAACTGGAAGAAGGGCTGCTATGATACGTCATGCAATCTGAAATTGACATGGCGGCGCTGCTCCGCTTCTATCTGGACGCTGGCGTGACGGAGACTATTGGCGAGGAGCCCATTAATCGTTGTCAGTTGGCCGCGCGACAACCAATATCGCCCGGAGCACCTTCCGCCCGCCAGACGCCCGCTGTCAAGTCCGCCCATAAAAAACCCGCTATCCAGACAGCGCCTGTCCCTTCCCTCGCCGAAGGGATCCGCGAGGCCCATGAGATTGCCCGCAATTGCGAGAATATCGACGCGCTTCGCCATGCCCTTGAAAATTTTGAGCATTGCTCACTGAAAAAGCTGGCGAGCCATACCGTATTCGCCGAGGGCACTCCCGGTGCAACGCTGATGGTCATTGACCGGCAACCATCCAGTGACGAAGACCGCAGTGGACACCCCTTCTCAGGAGCGGCCGGACAATTACTCGATAAAATGCTGGCTGCCATCGGCTTTGAACGCAGTGACGGCTATCTTGCTGGTGTGATTCCCTGGCGACCACCTGGAGGCCGGGCCCCAACGGATGAAGAGCGCGCACTATGCCTGCCCTTCGCCCTCCGTCATATTGAACTTGCCAAACCCACCTTTATTCTGGCCTGCGGGGAGGCAGCGGGATACCTACTGGACCGCAGGATTGGCATCAACAAACTCCGAGGCGTGTGGAATGATTTGCAAATTGGTGATGTTCACGCAAGAATGCTGCCGATTTTTCATCCAGCCTTTCTGATTGAACAACCAGGATCAAAATAACTTGCCTGGTCGGACCTGCTCAGCTTAAAGGCGGAAATGGAATAAGAACGATAACCTTTTCCTAACGGGTTGAATTTACCCTGTGGGTCACATTATTATTTTTTGTTGTCTGGTCTATGAAGTATTTCTCCAGATTTATCGCCGCGATGGCGTTATTGATGTCCGCCCTCATGATGACGAGTTCGCCTGCTGTGGCAGATACGGTCCCGTCCGTTCTTTCGCCTGCGGATGTGGAAAAATATCGCGAGATATTTGCCTTGCAGGAGCAGGGGCACTGGAAGAAGGCTGATAAACTGATAAAGGCCCTCTCGAACAACACTCTCCTCGGCCATGTCAGGTTTCAGCGCTATATGCATCCCACGAAATACCGGGCAAGCTATGAGGAACTTCATCTTTGGATGAAGTCTTATTACGATCACCCGAGAGCGCATCGCCTTTATAAACTTGCTAAAAGTCGGCGGCTTAAAGGATGGAAGCCCCTGCCCGAGCCGCTTCATGGCCGTTATCTGGGAGGAACTGGTCCTGGCCAGCCTGTCTTCCTCTCCCGACCCTATAAAAGCAAGCGTAAAAGATCGGCGCAAACGCGCAATGATGTCGCTCATGCCAAACGTGCCGTAAAGCGGTATCTCTATCGAGATCAGCCAACCAATGCCGCAAAATATCTTCGGCAGAAAAAAATCAGGAAGCTACTCGATCAGGTGGAGTTTGACCAACTTCGGGAAAAAATCGCAAAAAGCTATTTCTTGTATGCCCGCGATGAACAAGCGATTGAATTCGCCGAAGCAGCCCTCAAAAACTCACGCAAATATGTTCCTCTTGCGGATTGGACAGCCGGACTTGCAGCTTGGCGCTTGGGCAAAATTGACAAAGCCGCAGAACATTTCTCCGCACTGGCGGAAGTCAGCCGGATTTCGGACTGGAATTATACGGCCGCCAACTGGTGGGCATCGCGCGCCTACCTGAAACTTGGCCAGCCCGAAAAGGCATATCTTTTCCTTGAGCGGACTGCGAGCCAGCCGCGAACCTTCTATGGCCTGCTCGCGCTGCGCCAACTCGGTGTCGAGAAACCCTTCAGCTGGGATTTGCCCGCGCTGACGTCAGAGCAAATTTCCTGGTTGATGAAAATTCCATCCGCCAAGCGTGCCGTCGCTCTGAGTGAGATCGGACTATATGACCTTGCGGCCCAAGAACTAAGAGCGGCCTTTCCCAGCGCAAATGACAAGCTCGCACCACTGCTGCTGGCCCTATCAGAGCAGATTGGCGCGCCGTCCGTCGCCATGCGCATAGGGCTTTACCTTTGGGAGAATGAGGATGAGGCCTGGGATGCCGCGATTTATCCAATGCCGAAATGGCATCCGAAAAACGGCTTTAAAGTGGATCGGGCTCTACTTTATGCATTTATGCGTCAGGAATCTGGCTTCTATTCCCTTGCACGAAGCGGCGCTGGCGCAAAAGGCCTGATGCAAATCATGCCGTCTACAGCTAGCTATCTTTCAGGCGATAGATCGCTTCGCAACAGGAATAACAAAAAACTCTTTGATCCGGCCTATAATCTGGAACTCGGTCAGAAATATCTAACCTATCTGATGAAATATAAAGATGTCGACACCAATCTCTTCAACCTAACGGCGGCCTATAACGGCGGCCCTGGAAATCTGAAGAAATGGAAGTCGGAAACAAAATACAATGATGACCCGCTCTTCTTTATCGAGGCGATGCCAAGCAAGGAAACCCGGAATTTTATCAAAAGGGTTTTGACAAATTTCTGGATTTACCGTCATCGTATGGGACAGGCCCTGCCCGCGTTGGATCAGATTGCGCGTGGTGAATGGCCCGAGTATCAACAACTAGATCACTGGGAAAACGAGGTCGCGGACAATGCCCGGAATTGATATCTCCCGTCCCTTTATCGCAGTGCGAATTGCCGTGCTTACCGTATCCGACAGCCGAGGATTGGCGGAAGATAAGTCAGGCCAGACGCTCGTAGACCGACTTGAAGCGGCAGGGCATACGCTCGCCGACGGGCAGATTGTTCGCGATGAGATTGCCGATATTCAAAAAATTGTCATTCAATGGCTCGACGATGAAAATGTCGACGTTGTGATCTCAACCGGCGGCACGGGCGTGACCGGGCGCGACATAACCCCGGAGGCCTTTGATGCGCTGTATGAAAAGGAAATCCCAGGCTTTGGAGAGCTCTTTCGCATGCTGAGCTATCAGAAAATCGGCACCTCGACCATTCAGTCCCGGGCAAGCGCCGGAGTTGCGCGCGGTACTTATCTTATTGCGCTCCCCGGTTCGACCGGGGCAGTGAAGGATGCGTGGGACGATATCCTCGTCCATCAGCTTGACTACCGATTTATGCCCTGTAATTTTGTCGAACTGTTTGACCGTTTACAGGAACATGAAAAACGATCGAAAAGTTCAACTAATTGATCTGAAACCCGAACTTTCTGTCGCTAAGCAACTCATTTTTAATTTTTAGTCCACTAAGATGTTTCGGGACGCGCCTGCAAGGTGATCTAGAAATCGAAATGAAACGCATTATTATAACTACCGGATATCGCGGGCATACCCGCAAAGACCGCCGCTTTGAGATACCAAAGCTTCACCTGACTTTGGGGGAGCAAGAATTTGCCACCTATGACTGGAGCCTTGGCGGGTTTCGCATAGATGACTTCGCGGGACGCCCACCGGTTGGCGAGAAGGTTTCCGTCCGGCAAATCGCCTATGATGCGGAAAGAACAGCGACCACAGATTCCATCGCCGTTGTGACACGAATTCTGCTTGGCAAGAACCAGGTTGCTTTCAGTTTTAATAAGCTGGACGAGACTGCCTATAACTTTCTTGAAAAGGCCAGCATGCACCGGCTAACCCATTTGGCAAAAGGATAACTTGCAGTAAAAAGCAGCGCGGAAACCATAAAACTAATTCCCGCACTGCCCGATCTTAATCTTGCGTCAGACGGAAATCCAATAACCTTCCGGCGACAGGCATGATTTCTCCACACTACTCGTCACGTGACCTCGATAGGATAACGTCTGCCTATATTGCTTACAGAGATTGCCTGATGCATCATATCCATCCCGAAGGATGACAATACTTCCGCTTCGGCCACCGTCGCGCCATCTGCTGACATGGCCGACAGGCGCGTCCAGCGCAGAGTATAAGGCCTGATGATGATGCGCAATCTGGCGCGATGTCAAATCGACTACAAAGCGCACATTGACGAATGGCCAGTAGTATCCCCGGTATGGGTGATAGCCATAATAGCGCGGCGCATGGGCAGGTTTTACTTAGACATATTTTGGCCGATACGACTTGTGATAAGGCTTCTTGTAGTAAGGTCTATGGTACGGCTTTACATAAACAACCTTCGGGGCGCGCCATTTTTGTGTCGCATGCTTTTTATGCGTCGCATGCAGTTTCGACGGCGGCGGCACTTTTAGAACATGCTTTTTCTTTGAATGTTGTGGGCCGTAGGTAATGTTCCGTCCGGTATTCGGCTTATGTTTATGGCCCTTGCCATAGACTGTAGAGCCATACCCTTTTGATCCCTTCGGCTCAGAGCCGTGTTTGTCGCTGTGCCAAGTATCAGCTTGCGCAACTGAAAAGCTACCGAACAGTATCATCCCAAGCAGGAGAATTCCGAGTTTTCGCATCTTCTCATTCCTTCCTCGTTGCCGACATATTAATTATACGTTCGACATTTTGGATTCCGTTGCACTATCTTACGTATTTTGTTCTTGTTTTGTTCTATAAAATTGAGTATTTTAACCATATGCAGGACAATCAGGTCATCCCGTTTGATAAAAACCGACGACACGGACGTGGCGCCACCGCCAACCCGGACGGCCGGTTTGAAGTTGCCGAACGGGATTTTATCGACGATGGTTGGGGAACCGCTGAGCCAGACGACACAGAACGGTTGAAAACGACTGTTACAATGGAACGGCCAAAATCAATTCTCAGCCGAAATATGTCACCGGACCTTCCTTTTGACCGATCTGTTAACGCCTACCGCGGTTGTGAGCATGGGTGCGTCTATTGCTACGCTAGGCCGAGTCATGGCTATATGAACCTCTCTGCCGGCCTCGATTTTGAAAGCAAGCTGTTCGCCAAGCCGAATGCTGCGGAGTTGCTGGCGGCCGAAATATCCCGCCCCTCCTATCAATGCAAGCCCATCGCTCTCGGTACCAATACCGATCCTTATCAGCCAATCGAGAGAAAGCTTAAAATCACACGAGAGATTATCGAACTGTTGGCCGAGACGAGACATCCCTTTACGATCACAACCAAGTCCGATCTTGTGCTGCGTGATCTGGATCTTCTGGCGCCGCTTGCAAAAGATAATCTTGTTTCCGTCGGCATATCGGTGACCACACTCGACAAAAGTCTCGCCCGCGTTATGGAGCCAAGAGCAAGCGCACCGCATAAGCGTCTCGCCGCGATCGAAGCTTTAAGCAAGGCAGGGATAAAGACATTAGTGCAGGCCTCCCCTATTATACCGGGCCTTAACGATCATGAACTTGAACGTATTTTGATGGAATGCAGAGGCAAAGGCGCGGAAAGTGCGATTTATCTCCTCCTGCGGTTGCCGATGGACGTTGCCGGCCTCTTTGAGAACTGGCTTTGGGAAAATTTTCCGGACAGGGCCGCACGGGTGATGAAGCTTGTCCGCTCGACCCGGGGCGGGAAGAATTATGATGCGGAATTCGGAAAGCGCATGGTCGGAACCGGACCCTATGCGGCGCTTATCAACAAAAGGTTTCGTCTTGCCTGCCAGCAGCTCGGGCTTGAGGCCAGCAAGTATAATCTTGCAACTGATCTTTTCTTGAAACCCGGCCGCGACAAGCAACAAATGAATTTATTTTAGTGCGCAGCGCATGTTATTGAAGGGGCATGAACCGCCCACTCCCTAAATCCCCAGACTTATCGTTTGAATTACTTGAATCAGGGCGCGTTGCTGGCATTGATGAAGTTGGCCGCGGACCGTTCGCGGGCCCGGTGGTCGCGGCGGCGGTCATTCTTGACCAAAACAATATCCCAGATGGTATTCAGGACAGCAAAAAACTCTCAAAAGCGAAGCGCGAGGAACTTTTTTTAGCCATCCACGCTACTGCGGCTGTCGGCATCGGGGAAGCCAGTGTACAGGAGATTGACCGGCATAATATCCTGGAGGCGAGCCTGCTTGCCATGCGCCGCGCCATGGAAGCCCTTCCAACACGTCCAAACGCCGCCCTTGTCGATGGAAACAGGGACCCGAAACTCGGCCTACCGACGCGCCAGATCGTCAAAGGCGATGGCCGCTCTCTCTCCCTTGCGGCCGGCTCGATAGTGGCAAAAGTGACACGAGACCGGAAAATGTGCGCTCTTGCAGAAGTCTATCCGCAGTATGGATGGGAGAAAAACGCCGGATATGGCACGGCGGAACACCGCAAGGGATTGCGTGAATTCGGCATCACACCACAACATAGGCGAAGTTTCGCGCCCATACGCGCTCTCATCGGCAATGATTAAGCGAAAGTTCAGAATTATTCTCTAACATACTGATTCAACGAAATATATTGACGCAGAGAATCGAGCGAATCAGTATATTCGCAGTGAATAATTACAGAATAATTTGAATGACCCAGAAACAAAAGCTAACACTTGACCGTATTTTAAAGGGCGACTGCATCGAATTGATGAACAGTCTGCCAGAAAATTCCGTGGATATGGTTTTCGCGGATCCGCCTTACAACATGCAGTTATCTGGAGAGTTGCGCCGGCCCGACGACAGCTTTGTTGATGCCGTCACGGATCACTGGGATCAGTTCGACAGCTTTGAAGCCTATGACGCCTTTACGCGAGCTTGGCTCGCGGCTGCAAAGCGCGTGTTAAAGGATAACGGTACGCTTTGGGTAATCGGCTCCTATCATAATATTTTTCGGGTTGGCACCAGCCTTCAGGATCTCGGCTACTGGATTTTGAACGACATTGTCTGGCGCAAAACCAATCCGATGCCAAATTTTCGTGGGCGCCGTTTCGCCAACGCACACGAAACGCTCATCTGGGCCTCCAGCAATCAGAAGGGTAAGGGTTATACGTTCAATTACGAAGCTCTGAAGATGGCGAATGATGATCTCCAAATGCGTTCAGACTGGATATTCCCCATTTGCACCGGTCATGAACGCCTCAAGGATGATGGAGAGAAGGCCAATACCACACAAAAGCCGGAATCATTACTCTATCGCGTGCTAACTGCAGCCTCCAACCCCGGCGACGTCATTCTGGATCCGTTCTTCGGCACCGGCACCACTGGAGCTGTTGCCCGCAAGCTTGGGCGGCATTTTATCGGGCTTGAGCGGGAGGAAAAATACATCGCCGTCGCCAATGAACGGATCCGCAAAGTTAATCAACTCCCGGCAGACGACTTGGAATTTACGCGCAGCAAGCGGCAAGAACCGAGAATTCCCTTTGGCTCGGTCGTAGAAAGAGGATTATTATCCGCAGGGCAAATCTTGTTTGACGTGCGAAAACGGTATAAAGCGAAGGTACGTGCGGACGGCAGCCTGATCGCCTCTGACGTAACGGGCTCGATCCACAAGGTCGGCGCCCAGTTACAGGGTGCCAGCAGCTGCAATGGCTGGACCTTCTGGCATTTCGACGCCGAGGGAAAAGCGGTGTCTATAGACGTACTTCGGCAACAGGTGCGCGCGGAAATGAACTGAGGGGTCTTGCGCCCCACCAATTTGGAAAGGGACGCAATGAACAAACTTTTTTTAGCGATTGTCTTGGGCAGCACTCTGACTATGGCGATCAGTCTCCCTGCATTATCCTATGAAGAATCCCGTTTTCTTGGCATGGATAGAGATGCGGATGGCGCCATCTCACAGGCAGAAACGGAAGCCTATCGCGAGCGCCTGTTCAAGGAATATGATCTTAATTCCGACGGGAAGGTCGAGTATGAGGAGTATGTTCAGGCAGAAAGCCTCCGCTCCGTTACCGTGCCGGCCCACTCCGAAGTTCCCGTTCCTGATGAGTATAAAGAGATGGACACCAACGGGGACACAATTGTTACCTTGGAGGAAATCAAAGCCGCCGGTGTTATGCGTTTTAATAAGCTCGACAAAAACGCCGACGGGAAGGTATCGAAAGACGAATTCGTCAGTCCCGGTCTTTAATCACGGTCCGCGCAACCTTGGTCATCAGGGTTGGTAGGGCGTAGCGGCCAAACTCTTTCGGCTCAGCCCATTGACCGCGCGGCATAACGAACTTGTCCAATTCCTTGATTGAAATAACAACGGGCTGCAGTTCTAAATGGAAATGCGTGAAAGTATGACGAACCATAGCTTTCTCTGTGATTCGGTTCGCCCGCTTCTGAAAGTCGTTTGAGAAAAAGTTTTTGATAGCCGTCTCTACGGGAATTGTTTCCTCCTGCCACTCAGTTGAGGGAAACTCCATCATGCCTCCAAGCAGTCCTTTCTCCTCCCGTCGGCGCAGCAAAACAAAACCGTTGGGTCGCTCAAGCCAGAACACCACGGCACGCCGCGTTGGTTTTACCTTCTTTGGCGCTTTTACCGGGAAGCGCTCCATATCCCCAGTCGCGCGGGCCGCGCAGAAATCGGACACGGGACACCCACCGCAACTCGGCGACCGCGGTGTGCATATGGTCGCCCCGATATCCATCAACGCCTGCGCGTAATCTCCGGCGCAGCGCTTTGGCGTTATCTCTGCCGCACGGATCGTTATCTCTTTTTTGGCCGCCGGAAGCGGCGTGTCGATGCGATAGAGACGGCTGACTATCCGCTCAATATTTCCATCAACAACAACTTCGGCCTTATCAAAGGCAATCGCCGAGATCGCCGCGGCTGTATAGGGGCCAATGCCCGGAAGTGAAAGAAGCTGGTCCCGATCCTTCGGAAAATGCCCGTTAAATTCTTTGGATATGGTGATGGCACATTTATGGAGATTGCGTGCGCGAGCATAGTAACCAAGGCCTGCCCAAGCAGTGAGGATACCATCCAGCGGTGCCGCTGCCATGTCATGGACGGTTGGCCAAAGCGTCAGGAATTTATCAAAGTAAGGGCCAACGGTTACCACAGTCGTCTGCTGTAGCATGATCTCGCTCAACCAGACATGATAGGGGTCCGGACGCTCGCCGGGCGGACTTCGCCAGGGCAACCGGCGGGCGTGAATATCATACCAATTGAGGATGGCGGCAGAAAAAGGCTTTTGTGGCGGCTTTTGTTCGATCATATTGCTACTCGTTATGGCGAAGTTTATATCCTGAGGCAATGTGAAGTTTCCAGGATGGATAAGAGGCAAAGTGAGACAAGCAAAGGTAAGGGCCGGACCACGCGCGATCGCCAGCCTGATTGGAAAATCCTCAAAAGCGGCGCTGATCAAACGCGGCTTTGCTCAGGCTGATATCCTGACCCACTGGCCAGCCATTGTCGGACCGAATCTCGCAAATTTTTCAAGCCCTGAGAAGCTCACCTATTCACGGCAAGGCAACAAGGATGCGACGCTTCGCATCCGGGTCGCGCCGGGCTGGGCCCCGGAATTTCAGCATTTTGAACCTCTGGTGATAGAGCGAATCAATAGCTTCTTCGGTTACAAGGCTATCTCCCGGCTACAATTGATCCAGGCGCCCGTGAAAAAGCCTGAAGTCAGGCAGGCGTCACTCCCCCTCCCCCTTACGGAATCCCAGAAAGTCTGGATCGAGACAATACTTTCCGATGTCACTGAGCCAGACCTGAAAAAACGATTGAAAAGCGTGGCCACATCAATGTTAAGCGCGAGAAACAAGACACAAAAACGTGATGACCTGGATGAGACCGATTAACCCCTACAAAATGCTTATTTTCCTATTATGTTGCAATAAATCACAGGAATCGTTTGAGGATTAAAGAATGAAAAGTTATACTAACACCATATATAGTAGGAAAAATGACAAATTGGCTATTTCTCGGCGACATTTTGTAGCAGCAGGCAGCTTCCTGCCTTTTGCGGCCACGGCTGCGACAGGAATTCTTGCGCCGCGCGAGGCGCAGGCTGCGAAACCGCAAATTCTGGAAAGTGACCATGTCCTCGGATTTCCGACGGCGCCCGTCACAATTATTGAATATGCATCGCTGACATGCGGCCATTGCGGCAATTTCCACAATCATACATTTGGCGATATCAAGAAAGACTATATCGATACCGGCAAGGTGAAATTCGTTTATCGCCATTTTCCTCTCGACCGATTTGCCTTCATTGCGGCGATTCTCTCGGAATGTGCCGGGGACGACAGCAAATTCTTCGAGATGATCGACGTTCTGTTTACTCAGCAGGAGGTCTGGACGCGACAGGAAGATCCGGCCCTCGCCCTAATCGAGATTGGCGGAAATAATGGCGTCGCCTTGGAAGAGTTCGTGAATTGCCTGACCAATCAGGAGATGGTTGATGCAATCGCATCCGAGAGCCTGATCGGCTCCTCCCAGTTTGGTGTCGATTCGACTCCGACACTCTTCATTCAGGGTGAAAAATACGAGCAGAGCAGAAGCTTTGAGGCTCTGGACAACTATTTAAAGACATTAACGTAGATTATCGGGCGATGGAGAGGCTGTGAAGTTTTCGCATTTACGACTGTCGGGTTTCAAATCCTTTGTGGAGCCGACGGAACTTCTGATTAAAGACGGCCTCACCGGAATTGTCGGCCCGAATGGCTGCGGCAAGTCAAATCTTGTCGAAGCCCTGACATGGGTGATGGGCGAAACCTCCGCACGAAACCTCCGCGGCGGTGCCATGGACGATGTGATTTTTGCCGGAACGACATCACGCCCCCCACGTAACGCGGCGGAAGTCACCCTTGGCCTAGATAATCGAGAGCGAACCGCCCCCGCCTCCTACAACGATTCGCCGGAGCTTGATGTCTCGCGCCGTATCCGGCGCGAAGCGGGATCGGATTATCGAATCAATGGGAAAGTCGCCCGCGCTCGCGATGTACAGCTTCTATTCGCGGATCTTGCGACGGGCGCTCATTCCACAGCGATTGTCAGTCAAGGCCGCGTCGGTGCGCTTATCAATGCCAAGCCGAAAGAACGCCGGCATCTACTTGAGGAAGCCGCCGGAATCTCAGGATTACATTCCCGTCGGCATGAGGCGGAACTTCGCCTGAATTCAGCGGAGACCACCCTTGCGCGTGTTGACGATGTGATTGAACAGCTTGAAGTGCAACTCGGCAATCTGAAACGCCAGGCACGGCAGGCGAACCGCTATCGCAATATTTCGGGTCATATTCGCAAAACAGAAGCATTACTGCTCTTTCGCAAGCATCAGCAGGCGCAAGCAAAAGCAGCCGAAGCCCGAGAGAAATATGAGCAGGCTGTCATGGCCGTTAACAAACTGACCCGGCAGGCGGCAGCGGCAGAATCGGCAACATTGCGCGCCAACGAGGCGCTAAAGCCTCTCCGCGATGCTGAGGCTGCAGCAGCCTCAGCAGTTCATCGCCTGACCGTCGCCCGTGAAAGTCTGGATGCGGAAGAAGAGCGAGCCAAACGGACTAAGCAACAGCTTGAAGACCGTAAAAGCCAGATCTCGCATGATATGGTCCGGGAGAAGGATCTCGAGAAAGATTCGGCGGAGGCAATTGCGCGTCTCGAAGAAGAGAAAACAGCATTAAAAGAAGAGACTGAAACCGCGGGTCCGCGCGCGGAAGCTTTGCTAGCCAAGGTGAATGAAAAGGCAACCGCCCTTCAGGAGTTGCAATCTGCGTTCGATACGAAAACGGAAACAGTTGCCGCTGAACTTGCTGAACGCAACAGTCTTGTTCAACAGATTGAAACCGCTAAAACGCAGCTTGAAAAGATCAAGGCGCGGCTCGAAGAGCTTGATCGGGAAAAAGCGACGCTGCAAGAAAAAATAGAGGCGGATGGTGGTGGCGCCACCTCCTCCACCTCATTGCAAGAAAACATCGCAGCGCTAAGCGATCTGAATACAGCATGTGATGAGGCCGAGATACTACGTCAGGCAGCAGATGGTGCTGAGCGGGAGGCACGGGAGAAAGTCAAGCTCGCCGAACGCGATGTCACCGCGCTAGAGACGGAGGAACGTACCCTCTCTCGCCTTCTGGAAAGTTCCGGAGATGGCGAATGGCCCGGTATTATCGAGGAATTGACGGTTTCCAAAGGTTATGAAATTGCACTTGGCGCTGCGCTTGGTGACGAGTTGGAAGCCCCCGCCGATGACGCCGCTCCCGCATACTGGAAAACACTGGATGGCACTGCAATTTCCCAGGATTTCAAGGGCAGCACAGAGACGCTTGATCAATTTGTAAAAGGCCACCCGGCCCTCAAAGCCCGTCTCTCACAGATTGCCGTTATTGATGCCAAGGACGGCCCGGCGATGCAAGGTGCCTTGAAGCCCGGCCAGCGTCTTGTTACCAGGAATGGGGATCTCTGGCGCTGGGATGGTTTTATGCGCAAGGCAGGCGCGAAAACAACAGCCGCGGCCCGCCTTGAACAACGCAACCGCCTAGAGGAGATTGCAAAGGATCTCGCGAAGAAGCAGGATATCCTGACCAACGTCACAAACGATCTGAAAGGATGCTCTGAGCTCCTCGGGAATGCCGCCGAAAAGGTGAAAGAGCTCCGGCGGCAGCAGCGGGAGCAGGAACAGGAACTTTCCAAACAGCGGGCCGAAAACGCGGAGGAAATAAGGCAAAGCGCGGCACGCCAATCCCGCCTCACATCTCTGCAGGAGAATATTGCTGAACTTTCCACAGAGAGCGAATCTCTCGCGGAAAGCCTCTCAGCAAAGCAGCTACTTCTGGACCGGTTGCCGGATACAGAAGGCAGCCGCAGCGAAATAGAGACGTTACGGGCGGAACTTCATGAAAAACGTGATGAGCTCGCCGTACTGCGTAGCGAATCGGATCGCATGGAACGGGAAGCCGCCACCCGACGTGACCGCCTTGCCGCAATCGATAAAGAGATCATAAGCTGGATCGACCGCAACAAAAACATGGCAGCTCATTTTGTCCAGTTGGAGATGCGCTTCAAGGACACAGCAGAGGAACTCGCTGAAATCGAGAACAAGCCTGAAGAAATTGCGACCAAGCGCAACAACCTGATGGATGAAGTAGTCCGCGCCGAAGGGCGGAGAAATGGTGCTCGCGATAAGCTGGCCGATGCCGAATCGGTCCTTGCGGAATGTGATACCGCCCTTAAAAAATGTCAGGATGCACTGGCAACCTGCCGTGAGGAACGGGTACGCCATCAGGCCGATGTGGAGCATATGACGGAGGTCATGAAAGGACTCGCGGAGCAAACCCGAGAGAAACTGGAATGCTCTCCGGATCAGATCAAGGCCGCAGGCGGCATCGAAGAAGATGAGGAAATTCCCCCCGTTGAAGATAGCGAGCGCAAGCTGGAGCGGCTGAAGCGAGAGCGGGATAATATGGGGCCCGTCAACCTCCGTGCGGAAATTGAGGCCGAAGAAGTACAGGAGCAACTCACGACCCTGACGAATGAGCGCGAGGATCTGCTTGCTGCTATTGCCCGGCTTCGGCAAGGCATCTCGGGCCTCAACCGCGAAGGTCGGGAGCGCCTGCTTGCAGCGTTCACCAAAGTTGACGAGCATTTTCAGCATCTCTTCAAGCAGGTATTCGGTGGCGGTCAGGCTCATCTGACCCTGACGGAATCAGATGATCCGCTCGCGGCGGGCCTAGAAATTATGGCGAGCCCTCCTGGCAAGAAACTCCAGCTCATGTCGCTGCTGTCTGGCGGAGAACAGGCGTTAACGGCGGTCGCACTTCTCTTCGCAGTTTTCCTGACCAACCCCGCGCCGATCTGCGTGCTCGACGAAGTGGATGCGCCGTTGGATGACGTCAATGTGGAACGTCTTTGCCATCTTTTGGATAGCCTTGCTCAACATTCTGACACCCGATTTCTGGTCGTTACCCACCACCCGATCACAATGGCCCGCATGGATCGCCTGTTCGGCGTGACCATGGCAGAGCGGGGAATTTCACAACTTGTTTCCGTCGATCTGGAGCAAGCCAAGGAGATTACCGAAAACGCGGCTTAAGGGTCTCTCCCCTTTCTTTTCGGCGATCACAATAAACATTCATGAATGTGGCGAAAAAGCCGCGCGTAGGGTCTTGACACTCCGGGGGGCAGACCGTATGTTTCCCGCGCTTTCTGTGGGGGTTGATGGACGGCATAATGCATTCCATCGGGAGACGCGAATGAGTAAACCTGAACCCCCCTCGAAAGAAGAATTTAGAGCTCGGCTGAAAAAGGCGCAGCAGCAACAGGAGCAGGCTTCCTGGAACCGCAGCGAATTAAAAGTCGAGCAAAACAGTGCGGCCGGCAGGGCATGGCGACTATCCGTTGAGATGGTTGCTGCGTTGCTGGTTTGCGGCTGGATTGGTTGGTTGCTCGACAAGTGGTTGGACACGAAGCCTTGGTTAATGCTGGTATTTTTGATTGTCGGTGCCGTTGTTGGTCTATACAACGTTATTAAAGTCGGCAAGCGCATGAATGACAGCGCGAATGAGGAATAGATATCCGGTAAGTGGCTGGATATTCTGGAACAAGTTGAAACAGTTAAGACGGGAACAGCATCGTGGCGTCAGAACATAGCCCTCTTGCACAATTTGAAATCAAGCGCCTGGTTGAATGGAACGTAGGTGGCCTTGACGTCTCTTTTACGAATGCTTCGCTGTTCATGGTTATCGCAATCGCAGCAATCACGCTTTTTCTGACATGGAGCATGCGCGGGCGGGCCATGGTGCCGGGCCGCATGCAGTCTATGGCGGAAATCAGCTACGAATTCATCGCCAATATGATCAAGGACAATGTGGGGTCGGACGGACGCAAATATTTTCCGTTCATCTTCACCCTGTTCATGTTTGTGCTGTTCTGTAATTTGCTCGGAATGATCCCTTATACCTTTACAGTGACCAGCCAAATCATTGTCACCTTTGCTTTGGCAGCGCTTGTCTTTATTGGGGTGACGGTTATCGGTATCATCCGGCATGGCTTCAAGTTTCTGACTTTTTTTGTTCCGAGCGGCGTGCCGGTTGTCTTGTTGATCATTCTGGTCCCGATTGAGGTAATTTCCTATTTCGTTCGCCCCATCAGTCTCTCTGTGCGTCTGTTCGCCAACATGCTGGCCGGACATACATTGCTGAAAGTGTTTGGCGGATTTGTC
>CALEMG010000133.1 GCA_937910835.1 uncultured Alphaproteobacteria bacterium
CGCCATTGGAGCTGCGCCATCTGGCGGCCGCCTCCCGGCTTTTCGCCGCCTTCTCTGCGGCGTCTGGCTCAGTCAGGACGGCAACGGCAAGATCGGAGAGTGTCGTCACGGTCAAAGGTCGCCTGCCGCCTCCAGCACCGCGTCGACATGGCCTTTCACACGCACCTTGCGCCAGACATAGCGGATAACGCCTGCGCCATCGATCAGGAAGGTGGAACGTTCGATCCCCATATACTCCCGCCCGTAATTCTTCTTGAGAACCCAGACGCCAAAGGCCTCGCAGGTCGCGCCATCCTCATCGGAGGCGAGGATAACTTCCAACTCCTGTTTTTCGCGGAAGTTCGCATGTTTTTTGAGAGAATCTTTCGAGACTCCGATCACCTTCACGCCGAGCTTGTCGAACGCCTTGATGTTCGCGGTGAAATCCTTCGCCTCGACCGTGCAGCCCGGGGTGTTGTCCTTGGGATAGAAATAAAGGACAAACGGCTGCCCCTTCAGCGAAGCGAGGCTCACATCCTCCCCGCCATCGGTGGGCATATTAAATTCCGGGGCTTTCTCTCCAACGTCGGGCATGGGTCACTCCTTTTGATTAGGTTCCGGCAAGATAGTCAGTCAATAGTCGGTCGATATCGTTCTGCGATGCTTTGAGCTTTTTAGCGAGCTCGTCGAAATTATCAACCTCGGCGGCTTCGGCGAGCGCTTTTTTGAGAGCTAGCGGGATGGTCTCGTCAATTTTCCGTCCGCCGAGACAGAGTTGCTTGAGCCCGCTGATATTAAGATACAGCTTGAGAATATCGATCAGCCGGTCCGCCGTCTCCGCCGGGAGTATTCCTTCCGCCTTCATGACCTTCAGGCTGTTCAAGGAATTGGGCCGCAGGATATCCGGATGGTCCGGGCCATGTTTCAGGCGGAGATACTGGCTGAGGAATTCAAGGTCCATCAGGCCGCCCTCAGCATGCTTGATGGTGAGGGGGTTGTTGGTGCCATGCTCTTTCAGCACTCGCCTGCGCATGCTGAGAGTATCTTTGCGGATTTTCTCTGGATCGCGCCTGGTGAGGGCAATCTCGCGCAGCATCTCTTCCGCTTTAGCCCGCAGCGCCGTATCGCCTGCGACAACCCGCGCCCGGGTGAGGGCCAGATGCTCCCACGTCCAGGCCTCCTCCTCGTAATATTTGCGGATGCTGTCGAGGGGGAGGGCGATGGGGCCGGACTTGCCATGGGGACGGAGCCGCATGTCGATCTCATAAAGCTGGCCCTCTCCGGTGTGGACGCTGAGCGCATTGATATAGCGCTGGCAGAAGCGGGTATAATAGAGGCCGGCCGAGATCGGCTTTCTGCCGTCGGTGACCATATCTTCCTCCGGTGTGTCAAAGACAAAGATCAGGTCCGCATCGGACGCCGGGGACATTTGGCGACTGCCAAGCTTGCCCATAGCGATCACGGCGAATTCCCCGCCGGGTACGACACCGTGGGTGCGGGCGAATTCCTCCCGCACCTTGATCAGCATCGCCTCCAGAATCACGTCCGCAACATCGGAGAAGGCGGGCCCGGCGGCCACTGTCGCCCCGAGGCCGGTGCCGTGGTCGACATTATCAAGGATCTGCACGCCGAGACGGAATTTGCGGTCATTCGCCCAGCGGCGCGTGTAGTCGAGGACATCCTGAAAATCCCGCGCGGTGGAGAGGATCAATTCGAGATCGGCGGCGAGATAATCCTTCGGCGGCAGTGGTGCCATGAATTCACTGTCCAGCACCCCGTCGAGCAGCATCGGGTTGCCTGAAAGGGTTTCCGCGAGCTCCGGCGCCATCCCCATGACCTTTGCCAGTAGTTTGAGCAGGCTCGGGTGTGCCTTGAACATAGTGAAGAGCTGGACCCCGGCGGGCAGCTTCTGCAGGAATACGTCGAAGCGAGTGAAGGCGGCGTCCGGGTTGCTTGTATCACCGAGGGTCTCAAGGATTTGCGGCATCAGCGTGGTCAGGATCTGCTGCGAACGGACATTGCGTGTCGCGCGGTAGCGGCCATGGTGCCATTCACGGATCTTCTGGGAGATGGCGCTGGTATTCTCAAAACCCAGTTCGGCGAGCGTTTGATGCGGTTTGGTGTCTTCCTCCGCCCCGGTGTAGACAAGGCGGCCCGCTTTTCGGTCTGTCGTTTCCTCAAACTCGAAGAGTGCATCGTAATGGCGCTGCACGGTTTCAAGGGTGGCGCGTAAACTTGCGCGGAATTCCTCCGCTTCGTCATAACCGAAGAAAACGCCGAGTTTTTGAAAATCCTTTGCATCGTCAGGGAGAAGCTGGGTCTGCTCGTCATGGGTCATCTGCAGGCGATGCTCCAACTCGCGCAAATATACATAGGCCTCCTGTAACTCTTCGCGCACGCTGGTATCGATCTTACCCGCGGCGGCTAGCTGAGACAGGGTGCCGAGCGTCGTCACTTCGCGGAGAAGCGGGTTGCGTCCACCCTCGATTAACTGTTGGGTCTGGCAGAAAAACTCGATCTCTCGAATGCCGCCCCGACCGATCTTGATGTTATGCCCTTCCAATGAGATTTTTGAAAACCCTTTATGGGTATGGATCTGCGACTTGATCGCCTGAATATCCTCAATCGCTGCGAAATCCATCGACTTGCGCCAGATAAAGGGGGTCAGAAAAGCGACGAACTCTCGCCCCGCCGTAAGGTCTCCGGCGATGGCGCGGGCCTTGATCATGGCGGCGCGCTCCCAGTTCTGCCCCTGGCTTTCGTAATAGACATGGGCCGCCCCGATGGAGAGCGCGATGGGCGTCGCGCCGGGATCGGGCCGGAGCCGGAGATCGGTGCGGAAGACATAGCCATCGCGGGTGCGTTCCTGCATCATGGTGACGAGATTGCGGGCGATCTTGACGAAGCAGTCCTGGACCGAGCGGCGGCCGGTATAGCTCGTCTTCGCCGCATCGAAGAGAACGATAAGATCAATTTCGCTTGATTAGGTGAGCTCCCCTGCGCCGAGCTTGCCCATGCCGATAATGATCAGGCCGCTATCCTTCGTCGGATCGTCCGGGTGGGGCAGGGTCAATTCGCCCTTGTCGCTCGCGGTTTTAAGGAGGTGGCGGCAGCAGATTTCCACCGCTGTGTCGGCAAAGGTCGAGAGCACGCCGGTGACCTTCATCAGCTCCCAGACTTTCCCCATGTCCGAAAGCGCCGTG
>CALEMG010000134.1 GCA_937910835.1 uncultured Alphaproteobacteria bacterium
CGATGATGTGGAAAGTCTCCATCAGTTCGTCTCCATTGGCTGGGCGGGGGCAAAGCGGCGATAGGCGGCTTCGATCTTCGGGCGGAACATATGCTCAAGCGCACCGGAAAAAAGAATGATCAGCCCCTGGATAACGATGACCATTTCCTTGTTGATCGATTTCATCTCGAAGGCGAGTTCTGATCCGCCCTGATACAGTGCCCCGAAAAGCAGAGCCGCTAGAAAGATACCTATGGGATGATAGCGCCCCATCAGCGCGACGGCAAATCCGACAAATCCATAGCCTCCGGTGAAATCCAGAATAAGACGATGCTGCACGCCCTGAAGTTCGTTGATACCAACAAAACCGGCGAGGGCACCGGAAATCATCATGGCAAGGATAATATTCTTCGATGGGGAAATGCCAGCGTAACGGGCGGCGGTTTCATTCTGCCCAACGACCCGGATTTCATAGCCCCACCTTGTATGCCAGACCAGAAAGTAGAAACCGGCACTCAACACAAGCGCATAGATAAAAGAGACGTTGAGCGGCGTGCTCGGCATCGCAATGAAGTCATGAAAATAGGGAAGCCAGGTTGTTTCGATAAAATGGCGGCTTTCCGGTGATTGGCCATTCGGATCGATGAGAACTTCAACCAGCAGGTAGGTCAGGATTGACGCGGCGATAAAGTTGAACATGATCGTCGTGATCACGATATGGCTTCCGCGCTTGGCTTGAAGATATGCAGGGATATAGGCCCAAGCCGCACCGAAGATGGCCGCGGCAATCATCGCAAGCGGAATGATTAACCAAAGTGGCAACCAGTCCATATAGAGACAGACGAGGCTGACACCTATACCGCCAAGCGCGGCCTGTCCCTCTGCGCCGATATTAAATAGACCGCAGTGAAACGCGATGGCTACCGCCAGACCGGTAAAAATGAAATTGGTCGAAAAATAGAGAGAATAGCCAATTGCTTCCGGATAGCCGAATGCGCCATATATCAATACTTTCAGAGCTTCGAGGGGGTTGTCCCCGATAATCAGAATCACAATCCCTGAAATCAGAAGGGCCGCAAGCAGATTAACGAACGGGATCAACGCATAGCTTACCCATCCGGGAATTTTAAGGGGCGCACCGAATTTGACTTGCTCCTCTGCCATCAGATTGCTGCCTTTGTTCCAGATTGAGCATCTTTAACGCCCGCCATCATCAGCCCGAGTTTGGTTTCCGTTGCCTCCGCTGCGGCGAGCTCCCCAACAATTCCTCCATCAAACATGACAGCAATCCGGTCGGCGAGAGACATGACTTCATCGATTTCAACGGACACGACAAGGATGGCTTTCCCCGCATCACGCATCTTGATGAGTTGCTTATGGATAAATTCGATGGCGCCGATATCAACGCCCCGCGTCGGTTGGCCGACCAACAGAACATCCGGGTTCTGTTCCATCTCCCGCGCGAGGACCAGTTTCTGCTGATTGCCGCCTGAAAACCCCGAAGCCTTGAGGTATGGGTCCGGCGGTCGCACATCATATTTCTTGATGTAGTTCTGGCAGGTCTCGACCATGGCCTTGCGGTCGAGGCGTAAACCCTGGTTATATTCAGGTTTGTCGTGATAGCCGAGAATGGAGCATTCATTAGCGCTGAAAGATAGCACCAGTCCAGACCGTTGCCTGTCTTCCGGCACATGCCCAAAACCGATTTTCCGTAAATTTCGGGCTGTGAATGCCTTGCTTCCCACAAGTTCCTGTCCTTCAAACCGAATACTGCCTGACTTGGGGGTAAGCATGCCGCCGAGGACTTCCAGCAGTTCCGATTGCCCGTTGCCGGAAACGCCTGCGATCCCTAGAATTTCACCCGCCTTTAGATCAAGATTAATATCTTTAAGGCGAGGAACACCGTCTGTGTCTTCATAGTTGAGATTGCGGATGGAAACGAGAGTGTCTTTTGGATTGGCCAGTTCTTTCTCTACCTGTAGGAGAACTGAGCGGCCGACCATCAACTCCGCGAGTGCGGGCTGGCTGGTCTCGCTTGTCTTGACATGGGCGACCATTTCCCCGCGACGCATCACCGAGACATTATCAGTAATGGCCATAATTTCCCTGAGCTTGTGGGTAATCAGGATAACGGTTTTTCCCTGATCGCGGAGGGTATCGAGAATGCGAAAGAGGTGATCCGCCTCCTGCTGGGTTAAAACGCCTGTCGGTTCATCGAGAATGAGAATTTCCGCCCCGCGGTATAGCGCCTTCAATATCTCGACACGCTGACGGAGGCCGACGGGCAAATCACCAACGATTGCATCGACATTTACCTCAAGCGCATATTCCTGTTCCAACCTGATCAGCTCTTCCCGGGCAGCTGCAAGGCCTGCTGACAGCCGGTATCCCCCTTCGATCCCAAGGATAATATTCTCAAGGACAGTGAAGGTATCCACCAGCATGAAATGCTGATGTACCATGCCGATCCCGGCCTCTATCGAGCTTTGCGGATTTTCTATGAAGCAGTTCTGGCCATTGACAAAGATGTCACCGTTATCGGCTTGGTAAAAGCCGTAAACAATGCTCATCAATGTAGATTTTCCGGCACCATTTTCGCCGATAATACCGTGAATGCTTCCCCGGTCCACGGAGAGGGAAATATCCTTGTTCGCGTGGACCGGGCCAAAGGTTTTATTGATACGGCGCAGTTCCAGCGCCGGACTTTTCTCTGACATGATCGTCAGGCTTATTTGTCCATATAATTCGTGACCTTGATCTTGCCAGAAATTATGTCGGCCTTTGCCTTGTTCATGGTGGAAATCATGTCTTCCGTCAGAACACCCTTGTTCCATTCATCAACGGAAAAGCCAACGCCATCTTCTTCAAGGCCAAGCACCTGAACGCCAGGCTTCCAGGTTCCGTCTTTCGCAGACATCATCGCGTTGTATACGGCTACATCAACGCGTTTTAGCATGGATGTCAGCATTGTTCCCGGATGAAGGTGATCCTGATTACTGTCGACGCCGATCGCCAGCATCTTCTCATCGGCTGCAGACTGCAGAACGCCAAGCCCAGTGCCGCCGGCGGCGGCAAAAACGACATCCGCGCCGCGGTCAAACTGGCTTTTTGCAAGCTCGCTGCCCTTCGTCGGGTCGTTCCAGGCGGCGGGGGTTGTGACCGTCATGTTTTCGATCACTTCCGCCTTCGGGTTCGCATAGAGAACCCCTTCCTTGTAGCCCAGGGCGAATTTGCGGATCAGAGGGATATCCATACCACCGATAAAGCCGACTTTCCCGGATTTGCTGGCCATGGCCGCAGCCATACCAACCAGGAAGGATCCCTGTTCTTCGCGAAAAACGACGGACTGGACGTTGGGTAGATCGACGACCATATCAATGATGGTGAATTTCGTGTCTGGATGCGCCTTTGCCGCCTTTTCAACGGCAGCGGCCTGGGCAAAGCCGATGGCAACGACTATGTCCGCTCCTTTGCGGGCCATGCGTTCTGTTGCCTGTTCACGCTCGGAAACCTTGGTGACTTCAAACTCCAGGTAATCGACGCCGGTGTCTTTCTTGAATTTTTCAACACCGTTGAAGGCCGCCTCGTTAAAGGATTTGTCAGACTTGCCGCCCATGTCAAAGACGATCGCGGGTTTAAATTCATCAGCCACCGCCAGCCCACTCATTGTAAGCGCGGCTGTCGCTAGAAGCCCGAGGGCAATCTTTTTCATCATAATTGTCTCTCCCTTTTAAAACCTCCGCCCATTCCATATCGAGGAACAGAAGGTCGATCTTAAATCCAAACCAAAATCAGACCGGTTGGTCAAGTATAAAGGCCGCATTCTACAAAGTATAGGAAGTAAAACTCCAGATCGCCATAAAAACTCGCCAAAACGGTCGCCAAAGTAGTGATT
>CALEMG010000135.1 GCA_937910835.1 uncultured Alphaproteobacteria bacterium
GAGCCCATTCCAGAATAGACGACTGCGCGATCCGCACCGTTGCCGGTGCCATAAAGTGGGAAATAAGCGGCGCAATTTCCGCCTCTTCCCCCACCTGGGCCGCCACAAGAGATTGTAAAATGCGCCACTCGTCCTTGGAAATACCACTGCAACATAGGCATCGGATATCCACCGGCCGGCTATAGCCGGCAACCATGAGCGACAAGAAACTGTCCAGCGAGATCAAGACCCGCGGACATTTGGCTTTCCAATAAGCTTCCTGCAGGGTCGTATAGGGCGAAAAACTCTGGCGCAGACCATCAGACCAATATCGCACGCTCCACAACGTCAACTGCTCTGGGTACTTCAAGTCATGAAGACTATCGGGAATAATTTCAGGCGTGTGCATCGGTTCGTCTTTCAAGGTTTAATGTAGCAGCATTACTAATAATGATAATCATTCGCATAAATCAACCGCTTTTTTTCCCTTTTCTTAATATGCGCTCCATTTCGCATCGCTTAATCGACCCTTCCTCGTATATTAGCGAAAACTTGACCAAGCATAGCCATTGTCATATTATGTTCATATGAACATAAAAAAAGGTTCATATGAAAATTCTAACTTCTGAGCGTGACCTAGTGCAACGGAAGAATAATGGACCTCTCCCAACGTCAAACACATATCATCACCCTCGTCCAGGAGACGGGGCATCAGTCCGTCGAAGGTCTTGCTGATCAGTTCGACGTGACCTCACAGACTATTCGCCGGGACGTCAACCGATTGTGCGATCTTGGTCTGGTGCGCCGCGTTCATGGCGGTGTCGAATTGCTCCCCAAACGCCAGAATCTGGATTATAGCGAACGCCAGATCCTCAATAGTCAGCAAAAATGGCGAATCGCAAAAGCGGTGGCGGCACGCGTTCAGGATGGCGCATCGATTGCGTTCAGTATCGGCACCACCCCGGAAGTCACGATGCAGGCGCTCGTGAACCACAATGAGCTCCGCATTTTTACGAATAATCTCAACGTCGCAATGATTGCCTCCAGCAACCCGTCCTTCGATGTGACAATCATAGGCGGGCGCGTTCGCCATGGCGACCGGGATATCCTTGGGCCGCAAACGGAACAGTTCTTTGACAATTACAAATTCGATACTGGCATTTTCGGTGTCGGCGGTGTGGATGATGACGGTGTCCTTCTTGATTTCAACGAAGAGGAAGTCTCCGCCCGGCAAGCGATTTCCCGCAACTGCCGCCAAACCTACCTCACTGTTGATCATACCAAATTCGGCCGCACGGCCCATGTGCGCGGCGGTACGCTAACGGATGTGGATGTAATTTTCACGGACGAGGTGCCGCCCGATTGGGCCATCAATATTGTGCGAAAGTCCGCGACCGAAGTTATTGTCTGTGATGCCGAGGGAGCGGAGCGTGAAGAATAGTAATTCCCGCCTTTTTAGTGGCTCCGGTGAAGCCATCAGCCTCCAGAACCTGCAAAAAGGCTGGGGCGGCGTTCGCGCCGTCGATGGGATCGATCTGGAAATAGACGCAGGCAGCTTCACCGTGCTGCTGGGGCCATCAGGCTGCGGCAAATCAACAACGCTCCGACTGATTGCCGGTCTTGACGAGGTAGACGGAGGTCGCATTCTTATTGGTGGTAAGGACGTGACCGATCAGGCTGCCTCTTCCCGCAACCTTTCAATGGTGTTTCAATCTTACGCCCTCTTCCCGCATCTCTCTGTCGCGGAGAATATTATCTTTGGCCTGAAGGTCCGACGTGTGGAGCGAGCGGAATGCGAACAACGCTTGCAAATGACGGCGGACCTTCTGGGGCTGTCGAACTTCCTCGATCGTCGCCCAAGCCAGCTATCTGGCGGTCAGCAGCAGCGCGTCGCCCTTGGTCGCGCGATCATCTCGGAACGCCCCATATGTCTGATGGACGAACCCCTATCCAATCTGGACGCCAAGCTGCGCCATGACATGCGCGTCGAACTGCGCGAGCTACAGACGAAGCTGGGCTTCACCATGGTCTATGTGACCCATGACCAGATCGAGGCAATCTCGATGGCTGACAAGGTGGTGTTGCTCAACCAGGGAAAGATCGAGCAGGCGGCAACGGCGCAGGAAATCTATGAACGGCCGGCGAGCATCTTCTCCGCAAAGTTCATGGGCACGCCGCCGATGAATATCATGTCTGCCGCGGAATTACTCCACGCTGCGCCTGATGCTCCTCTTCCGCCAGCGAGCACGGAGGCCTTGATCGGCATTCGCCCCGAATCCATCCGCCTTGAGGAAGGCGGCGTGAAAGCCAAAATCCGGAATATCGAGTATCTCGGCGCCGATACCCTTATCGACTGCCGGATCGGAGATGCGCCCTGCCTGGTTCGGATCTCAGGCGACCTCCCTCCCATGGGGGACCAGCTTTCACTAACCTGGCCAGTTGAAAAGCTACATCTATTCAACGCCGTGTCAGGCACACGGATTGATACCTCCCTTGAGAAGGAATGGGCCGCCGAAACGGCGGACGCAAAGTAAGTGTAGAAAAAGTTGTCGTAATTTTATCAAAGAAACCAAAACCGAAAGGACAAAATGATGAAGGCACTATTCAGATCTCTTTGCGTTACGGCAGGGGCGGTCGCCCTCTCTGCCGGAACGCTGGCATCGGCATATGCTGTCGATCTGCAATTTTATTTTCCGGTCGCTGTCGGGGGTAAAGCCGCGGAAACGATCCAGGCGCTGACCGATGAGTATTCCGCTCAGCACAAGGATGTGAATATCGACGCAATTTTCGCCGGTTCCTATCAGGATACGGTGACAAAGGCCCTGACCGCCGCACGCGGCGGCAAGCCGCCGCAGCTTTCCGTGATCTTGGCAGTCGATATGTTTACGCTGATTGATGAGGATGTCATCATCCCCTTTGACGATGCGGCCACCACGGATGAGGACAAAGCCTGGCTGAATTCCTTCTATCCTGCCTTCATGAAAAACAGCCAGACGGGCGGCAAGACATACGGCATCCCGTTCCAGCGTTCTACCCCGGTTCTTTACTACAATAAGGAAGCTTTCAAGGAAGCCGGTCTAGATCCCGAAAAAGGCCCCGCAACGTGGGAAGAGATGGTTGAGTATGGCAAGAAGCTCGTTAAGAAGGACGCGAACGGCAATGTGACGAGATGGGGTGTTCGCATTCCGTCTTCCGGCTTCCCCTACTGGCTCTTCCAAGGCCTCGCGGCTGCGAACGGCAAGGTTCTCGCCAACGAAGACGGCAATGTAACCTATTTTGACGATCCAGCCGTTGTTGCATCCCTTGAGATTCTTGTCGACCTTTACATTGTGCTTGGCGTCAAGTCCCCAGTCTTTTTCGAATGGGGCGCAACGCCGAAGGCCTTTTTTGAAGGTCAGACAGCGATGATGTGGACCTCGACCGGCAATCTGACCAATGTCCGCAACAACGCACCATTTGATTTTGGTGTAGCGATGCTGCCCGCGAAACTCTCCCGCGGGGCGCCGACGGGCGGTGGCAACTTCTTCATTTTCAAGGATTCCAGCGATGACCAAAAACGCGCCGCTCTTGATTTCGTGAAATGGATCACCGCTCCGAAACAATCGGCTGAATGGACGATTGCGACCGGCTATGTGGCACCACGAGCCGAAACATGGGAGACGGAAAAAATGAAGGCCTACACCAAGGACTTCCCGCCAGCGCTTGTCGCCCGGGATCAACTGGAATATGCCGTACCGGAATTGTCCACCTATCAGAACCAGCGGGTCACGAAAATCCTCAATGATGCGCTCTCTGCGGCAATTACCGGTCAGAAAGATGCTTCGACTGCCCTAAAGGAAGCTCAGGCGAAAGCTGACGCAATCCTTAAAGAGTATAGATAAGCGAAGCTGTCCCGCCGGTTTTTCCGTTAGACCGGCGGGACTCCCTTTTCAGGTT
Organism: uncultured Alphaproteobacteria bacterium; assembly: GCA_937910835.1. Lineage (GTDB taxonomy): Bacteria > Pseudomonadota > Alphaproteobacteria > Sneathiellales > Sneathiellaceae > Sneathiella. Next base: position 3,916 of record CALEMG010000135.1, read on the forward strand.
ACGATATAAATGAAATTCACGCGAACGACCGCACAGCTGAACTGGATCTACGCCTGGCTTCTCCTGAGCCCGGCGCTTATCATGTTGTTCGCCTTTACCCATTATCCGGCAATTGTCACGCTCGTCAGCAGCTTCTTCTCGACACCTCGAGGCAAGCGACCGGCCAAGTTCATCGGATTCGAAAATTATCAGGCCCTCATTAATGACGAAGTTTTCTGGCAGGTCATGTGGAACAACCTGCTCTACGCGTTGGCAACAATCCCGATTTCGGTCGCGATCGCCCTTGTCATGGCGCTCTGGGTGAATGGCAAGCTGCGCGGGCTTGGTTTCCTACGCATGGCTTATTTCACGCCGACGGTGCTGCCGCTGATTGCGGTCGCCAACATCTGGCTGTTTTTCTACACCCCCGGCTTTGGCCTGATCGACCAGATCCGCAACGGACTGTTCGGCCTGCCCGATCAAAACCTGCTTGGTCAATCAGATACAGTGCTCTGGGCGGTGATGGCGGTTGCCATATGGAAAGAGGCCGGCTTTTTCATGATCTTCTATCTTGCGGCGCTGCAGACCATTCCGCCGTCCCTAAAGGAAGCGGCGGATATCGAAGGGGCGAGCCGCTGGACCTTCTTCTGGCGGATTATATTTCCGCTCCTGATGCCGACGACTCTTTTCGTTTCGGTCAATGCCGTGATCAACGCCTTCCGGTTGGTCGATCATATTTTTGTCATGACAGGTGGCGGCCCGGATAATGCCAGTACGTTGCTGCTTTTTTATATCTATGAACAGGCGTTCAAATACTGGCAAACAGGTTATGCCGCGACCCTGACGGTTGTACTTCTGGCGCTGCTTTCTGTCCTTGCCATCGGGCAGTTCTTCTTTCTTGACCGGAAGGTTCATTACCGATGAGCGAACAAACATTACTCCGCACAAAACCCTTCAAGTTCAATTGGGACAAGATGCTGAACACGACCGGCGCCTGGGTGCTGGCGCTGCTGTGGATCCTGCCGCTGGCATACGCGATCTGGACGGCCTTTCACCCTGCGCTTTATGAAGTGCGGTTTGACCTGACGGCCCCGCTAACGCTTGAAAATTTCACAAAGGCATGGGAGGCGGCGCCATTTGGCCGCTATTTCCTGAATACGGTTCTTCTGGTGACGGGCATTCTCGCCGGTCAGTTCATTCTATGCACCTTGGCGGCCTATGCCTTTGCCCGTTTTGAATTTCCGGGGAAATCTGTTCTTTTCACTCTCGTTTTGTTGCAGCTTCTGGTGATGCCCGACATCCTGATTGTGGAAAACTACAAGACCATGCGCCACCTAGGGCTGGTCGATACTATCACGGCTATCGCTCTGCCATATCTCGCCTCCGGTTTTGGAATTTTCCTGCTGCGCCAGACCTTTATGACTATCCCGAAGGAGTTGGAGGATGCTGCGCGGCTCGAGGGTTGCTCCATTCTCGGGGTACTCTGGCGGGTGTATATCCCGCTCGCCAAGCCAACCTATCTCGCCTATGGCCTCGTTTCTGTCAGCCATCACTGGAACAACTTCCTCTGGCCACTGATCATTACCAATTCGGCGGAAACCCGACCGGTCACTGTCGGGTTGCAGGTCTTTGCCGCGGTTGACGGTGGGCTGGAATGGTCCGTGATCAATGCGGCAACCCTGCTCACCTCTGGCCCGCTGCTGATTGCCTTTCTCCTGTTTCAGCGGCAATTCGTCCAGAGCTTTATCCGCGCCGGGATCAAATAATCCCA
>CALEMG010000136.1 GCA_937910835.1 uncultured Alphaproteobacteria bacterium
CTGCCTGCCACCTCTTGGGTTCGTTACTTTCTTCTTCTTGATCGATATGGCCGGGGGCGGTTTACCCCAAAGGAGTTCGCCAACTTCCGCAACATAGGTCAGCGGGATTTTGGGATTATTGATATCTTTGCCACCTTCGTCGTGCCACTTCGTTTCCCATTTGGTGTAGTAAGGCTCCATATCTTCCGGCGTCAGTAGATAGATCGAAACGAGGCTGATGTTTTGGTAGACACCAAATATCCAATCGACTTGGCGGTACTTAGCAATGATCACCGGATTCATATGGTGATGCGTCGAAAAACTGCGGGTCAAATTGATGTTGACGGATTTTAGCTCATACTCATTGCCCTGTTTATCAACGGCGTCATTCCCTTCGCGTCCGGGTATGTCCTGCAAGCCCAGCAAGAGCAGCACTTGGAGCAGCTTGCCGCCGTTATCTTGAAAAATGTCGTCGATGCCGTGCCGGGTGGCGAGGTCTTGATAACTTTGTATCGCGGGCCAGAGCCTTTCAAGCTCTGCCGCCTCCTCATGCGGTTCATATCTCATTCTGTCTCCGAAATCATAAGGTCTGGAGACACCTTCAAAGCCTCAGCAATGCGCTGGATGTTGTCTATCGAAATATTCCGCTCGCACCTTTCCACCGATCCGATGTAGGTTCGGTGCAAACCAGCGGCGTCCGCGAGCGCCTCTTGGGACCAACCAAGTTCGAGCCGTCGCGCTTTAATGTTCTTTGAGAACAACAATCTAAGGGTAGCAGTGTCTTTCTTCACGCGCCCATCTAAAGGATATTGCCGTCTATGAGTCGACAGCCTATAAGTAGCAATATGAAACCTGCTTACTCTACTGCACTTGGGTCGGCCTTTGTCGGCGACTCCCGCGAACTCCTGCGTGAACTCGACGATGGGTCGCTAAACCTTGTGATGACCAGCCCGCCCTTCGCCCTTCAACGGAAGAAGGAGTATGGCAACAAAGAACAGCACGAGTATGTCGATTGGTTGGCCGAGTTCGGCCAGCTTGTTTTCGAAAAGTTAGCCGATGATGGCAGTTTCGTTATCGACATTGGTGGAGCATACGAAAAGGGTGTTCCCGTCCGTTCGCTCTATCCGTTCCGAGTCTTGATTAAGTTTTGTGACGAAATTGGCTTTCACTTGGCCGAGGAATTCTACTGGCATAATCCGTCCAAATTACCTTCGCCTATTGAATGGGTGAATAAGCGGAAGATCAGGACAAAGGATTCAGTCAATACGGTTTGGTGGTTCTCCAAAACGCCTTGGCCGAAGGCGAACGTTTCAAACGTCCTTGCCCCTTATTCTGACCGAATGAAAAAGTTGATCGAAGACCCAGACAAGTTTTACAAACCGAAGGTGAGACCTTCGGGGCACGACATTGGCAAGGGCTTTGCGAAAGACAACGGCGGGGCAATCCCGCCAAACCTGCTGTCCTTCCCGAATACCGAGAGCAATGGGCGCTACATGGCCGGTTGCAAGGCGGTTGGTGAGAAGGGTCACCCGGCCCGTTTTCCCGGCAAATTGCCAGAGTTCTTCATTAAGTTTCTGACTGATCCCGGCGCTACCGTTGTGGACCTCTTCGCTGGCTCGAACGCCGCAGGCGAAGTGGCATTCGCGGACTAACTCCCGCCATTCTTCGCCGCTTTCTGACCCTTCTTATACTTTTTGACCGCAAATTCATGGGACACTTGCTTGTCGCCTCCCATGTATTCTTCAATGTAGCGGACAGCGGCCGCTTTGCGGGTCATCCCATCATCTTCCATCCAACGCCGCATGATCATGTGAACTTTCTCTTCGTGATGATCAGGCCATTGCTCGCCAACCATATTGATCGCAGCGTGAGCAGCGGCGGCAGATAATGCGCCTTTCGCACCTAGGCTACCGAGCAATCGTCTCGAAACCTCGCGAAGATATTCTGATACCCAATCGGGC
>CALEMG010000137.1 GCA_937910835.1 uncultured Alphaproteobacteria bacterium
TCCGTTCTCTATGATCAAAATCGAGCGTCACCATTTGACGGCGTGATCGGTGATACGGTGACGCTCGATTTTGATCATCGGCGGCGGCGGCGGCTGAAGCTTAAATCGGACAAGGGAGAGGTATTCCTCCTTGATCTGCCGGAACTAAAGACCCTCCGGGATGGTGATATCCTGCTTCTGGAAGATGGATCGGCGATAGGTGTTCGCGCCCGGAACGAGCCGGTCGCCGATATTCGCTGCAATGATCTGGCGCATTTGGTGCGCGTCGCCTGGCATCTTGGAAACCGCCACTTGCCGACGGAACTAATGGGGGATCGTCTGCGTATCCGGCAGGACCATGTGATTGAGGAAATGGCCGAAAAGCTCGGCGCGACGGTTACGCGGTTGGACGCCCCCTTTAATCCCGAAGGCGGGGCCTATGGGCACGGCGAAACGCAAGGCCATAGTCACGGGCATCATCATGGATAATCGCGCGCTTTATAACCTGATGTCCTGGATGTCGCCTTCCTATCCAATCGGTGCCTATACCTATAGCCACGGCATTGAGTATGCGGTGGAGGCAGGCTTGGTAACCAGCCTTGACGATCTTGTGCCCTGGATCTCAGATATTCTGGAATATGGCAGCGGTAAATCTGATTGTATTTTGCTGGGGGCGGCCTACCGGGCATCAACGGGCCAGGATATGGAGGCTTTGAAGGAAGTTGCAGAGATTGGGAATGCCTTCGCGCCGACAAAGGAAATTGCGCTTGAAACAACGCAGCAGGGTCGTGCCTTCGTGAGCGTTATTGGCAACGTTAGCACCGAGGCAAAGACCTTGGCTGCGCTGGCCGAATATTGGCAAGGCCCGCTAATCCATCCGGTTGCGGTCGGCATTGTTGCCGCCGATCACGGTGTTCCGCTCAAAGAAACACTGACCGCTTATCTACACAGCTTTGTCTCCAATCTCGTTTCGGCCGCAGTCCGCCTTGTTCCGCTGGGCCAGACGGATGGGCAGCGGGCGATTGCCTCCCTTGCCGATGAGGTGGATCGGGTTGCTGCTCTCGCGATGGAAACGCCTCTGGACGAATTGGGCTCAGCGACCCTGATGGTTGACTGGTGCTCCGCTTCACATGAAACACAATATACGAGGTTATTCAGATCATGACGTCAGCTTATAATGGACCCTTACGTGTTGGCATTGGGGGCCCGGTCGGCTCCGGGAAAACCGCACTTACCGATGCGCTCTGCAAGCATCTGCGTGACGATTATAATATCGCGGTGATCACCAACGATATCTACACCCGCGAGGATGCGGAGTTTCTAACCCGCTCTGGTGCGCTATCACCGGATCGGATTGTTGGGGTTGAAACGGGAGGCTGCCCGCATACTGCCATTCGCGAGGATGCGTCGATTAATCTTGCCGCTGTTGCGGATATCTCGGAAAAATTTGAGGGGCTCGAATTGATCCTGATTGAATCCGGTGGAGATAACCTCGCCGCGACGTTCAGCCCGGAGCTTGCCGATATCACTATTTATGTCATTGATGTTTCTGCGGGCGACAAAATTCCGCGAAAAGGTGGCCCGGGTATCACGCGCTCCGACCTGCTGGTTATCAACAAGATTGATCTCGCACCGTTTGTTGGCGCCGATCTTGGTGTGATGGACAGGGATTCAAAGAAAATGCGGGGTGAGCGGCCTTTCGTCTTCACCAATATAAAAGCGGGCGACGGCGTCGTTAGCGTTGCGGATTTTATTATCGATAAGGGCGGTTTATGATTGAACGGCGCTGAAAAACCTTTGTAACATAAAGACGCCATAATGGTGCCATAGTCTATTGCTAAAGACGCCGTTCTTTGTTGGTTATTCTATAATTTATTATATTTCTGAGGATAAGTATGGCCTGTCCCCTTTGCGGCGGCGATGTTGAGCGTCAAATTCGCACATATGAAATTAAATATAAGCATATGCAAAGCTATGCTGATCTTCCCGGCCTTTTTTGCAGCAATGCCGATTGCGGAGAAGGCATGGTAGAGGAGAGTGCGTGGAATGATGTTGAACGGATTAAGGCTGACTTGAAGGCAGAATATCTGGGGGTTATGCCGCCCGAAAAGATCAGGGAAATCCGTGTTGACCTCAATCTTTCACAGCGGCGTGCCGGACAGATTTTTGGCGGCGGTCCAAATGCGTTTCAGAAATATGAAACGGGAAAGGTGACCATTTCCAAGCCGATGAACAACCTGCTCCGGCTGGTTGCCAAATATCCGGAGTTGATGGTCGAATTGCAACGCTGACATCTGAAGCTAGTTAGCCGCCCCATTCGCAGAAAAAAATAGCCAAATGATGCATCTACAGTATTATTCCCCATAGGAATTGTGGGAGTAACCCGTCACATATGGCTAAATTCTGGACCTCGTTGTTTAAACCACGCGCGTGGGTGGCCAAGCTGCTGTTGCTATTGGTAATTGTCGCTTTCGCCGCGTTCGGGTACTTGGGTTATCTTGACCCGATCAGGGAATTTCTCGACTCCGATAATTTCGCCTTTAAGATCGGTGAAATACGTTTTTCAGCCTATCTGCTGGTTAAGGCAATCATCATTATCATCCTGCTTTTCTGGCTGGTCGGCATCTTGTCTGAGATGCTGGAGAACCGGATCAAGTCGATCAGCCGCATTAAGTCGAGCAATAAGGCGCTCATCATCAAGGCGATCCAAATCGTTATCTATTTTCTGGCGTTCCTGTTTGTGCTGGGAGTGCTCGGCATAGACCTGACTGCACTGACCATATTCAGTGGTGCGGTCGGGATCGGTATTGGTTTCGGACTTCAGAAAATTGCTTCAAACTTCATCAGCGGGATTATCCTCTTGTTCGAAAAATCCGTTGAAGAAGGCGACCTGATTGAATTGAACGACGGGATTATAGGCTTCGTTCGAGAGACGGGTGCACGCTACACAAGGATCGAGACTTTTGAGGGACATGAAACCATGGTTCCGAACGAAGATTTTATCACCAATCGCGTCACGAACTGGACATTCAGCAATTCCCGCACGCGCGTAGATATCAATATCGGCGTGGCGTATGGCACCGACCTTGATTTAGTTTCGAGGTTGATTGTTGAGGCGGCAAAGGAGCATCCGCGTTGTATGGATACGCCCGCGCCTGAAAGCTTTCTCGTGGATTTTGCGGATAGTTCGGTGAACTTCACGCTTTATTTCTGGATTGAAAATGTGACCGAGGGGAGGATACGCCCCCGGAGTGACGTGCTGTTTGCAATCTGGCGGAAATTTGGTGAGCACAATATCGAGATACCGTTCCCGCAGCGGGATCTGCATCTTAAAAATCCAGAGGCTCTGAAATGACCAATCCGATTTTACTGGCATTCGATTTCGACGGGGAAGGCGGCGGGAAATCGGTCAGCGACAAGGCGATTGCCCGCGAATTGAAGAACGAAAGCCTTGCCTGGGTGCATTTGGATTTAAGCCATCCTGACACGAAACCTTGGTTGCATGAAAAGATTTCCTATCTGGATCCTTTCGTCGTTGATGCATTGGTGGCGGAGGAAACGCGTCCGCGTATCGCTGAAATCGGCGACGGTGCGCTGATCATACTGCGCGGTGTTAACCTGAATGAGAATGCGGACCCGGAAGATATGGTTTCTATTCGTCTGTGGATTGATGCGGAGCGGATCATTAGCGTTCAGCGGCGTCAATTGAAAGCGATTCTGGATATCGAGGCGAGGATCAAGACTGGCAAGGGACCCAAGAACTCCGGTGATTTTATCAATATGCTTTTGGCCCGTCTGTCGGAAAGAATGGCCAATGTCCTGATTGAGCTTGATGATGCCACGGATGATGTTGAGGAAAAAATCCTCGAAAATCCTGACACAGCGTTCCGCGAGAAAATTATCGATATTCGAAAAGAGGCAATTGTTCTGCGTCGATACATGGCACCGCAAAAAGATGCTATTGCCCAATTGCGGCTATGTGAGTTTTCATGGCTGGATGGCGGGCACAAGCGACATCTGCAGGAAAATTTCGCTCATTTG
>CALEMG010000138.1 GCA_937910835.1 uncultured Alphaproteobacteria bacterium
CCGCGCAAGGGCGACCTTGAAACCGCACGGCTCTATGGCGAACGTATCGCGCAGTACGCGGTAAAGACCAAAAGCGCTCTCGCGGCCTGATTACTCACTCCTGGGGAACGGCTGCCGGCTCTCGCTGGCGGCCGTTTTTTTGAGCGAAGGCGGTTGTATATTCGCAGCATATGCGACATTGTCAGGACTGAAGTTCCTTGCCCTTACCAGAAGGTCTGACAATGTCCGAACCCCGCTCTCCCCGCCTCGCCGTTCTGATTGATGCCGATAACGCCTCGGCCAAGATCGCTGACGGCCTGTTCGAGGAAATCGCCAAGATTGGGGAGGCCAGCGTGCGGCGGATTTATGGGGACTTCTCGCATGCACGCTCGAGGAGCTGGGCAGAGGTCCTCTCCAAGCATGCCATCATTCCACAGCAGCAGTTTGCCTACACCACAGGCAAGAACGCATCTGATATCACGCTGGTAATCGACGCCATGGACCTCCTGCACAGCGGACTGTTCGATGGCTTTTGTCTTGTCTCTTCGGATAGCGATTTCACCCGCCTTGCCGCCCGCATCCGCGAACAGGGCGTGGATGTCTATGGCTTTGGGGAAGAAAAGACACCCGAGAGCTTCCGCAATGCCTGCCGTAAATTCATTTATACGGAAATACTGCGCGAGGGATCGGAGGAAAGCACCCCCAGTGCCAAAACGCGGAAAAAGCCCCTGCAATCGCCAAATAAGGTCATTCCCCTTATTAAAAAGGCCATCACCGAACTCGAAAGTGATGATGGTTGGGTGACCTTAAGCGGCGTCGGCAAACAGCTCAGCAATCTCAACTCCGATTTCGACTCCCGGAACTATGGCTTCCCGAAGCTGAGCGACCTCGTGCGCAAAACAGGCGCCTTTGATATCGAGACGCCGAAAGGCGGCGCCATGCGCATCCGCCTGAAACCGACCGGAAAATAAATTAACAACAATTTTGCCTCCTCAATTTGCCTCTTGCCACTTGCCTTTCTGCTTTCCTTCCGTTGCCAAAAAAGCTTTCGAGAGGATCCAGGCCATCATCACGATGGCCCAGCCCTGCAGAAGAAGTGCTGCAAACATGATAAGGAAAAATGGGGTGTTGATAATCCAATTATCCGTTAAGTAAACTAGGGGTACATTCAAACTCACTGGAAGAAATCCCACAAGAAAGAGAGAAAGCAAAAGTATCGGAGCTGGACCAATAATAGTCCTGCCAATGATGGGAAAGAAAGATTCTTTCGCCCGCGATAGCGCTTTCCCAATGCCTCTTTCGCGACCTGTGACATAAGCGGGCAGCAGGGTACCGAGTACTCCAAACACAAGAAGAAATGTAATGGCTGTGGGGATTATCAGGAAGAAAGTCGTCAGTATATACATTTGGTCCTCATCACCACCGACCTCGGCTTGGATTGCCTGAAGCATACTGATTGCGACAAGAACGCCCGGGAGCATCGACAAGATAATGAGACCGAGATTTCTTAAGAAAAATCCGGAGATTTTTATCACATTGAAATCGCGTTCGGCCTTTTCCGGAAAAAGAATGTGTAAATGAGCAAAAAACGCAGGAAGTGACCAAATAATTGTTACAGAAATGCCTGCCTTATCTCCAAGGATATCCTTTTCCACCAGCACCTGAAGCGCTATATCCAAAACCATAGCAAGCAAGATGGTAGTGTGCAGCCTTAAGGCCAGAGCGAATGATTCCCGGTACATCGACATGATTTACGTCCCCTCAACTTCCCATTGATTAGTCCTTTTATATCGTCAGACAATAACCAGAGATAGAAAAAATAAGGGAATTTAGTATCGTCGAGCACGCAAAAAACATTTCGCATTGACTCTTTTTATTTTTCTAATATGTTAATTAACATAATTGTTAAATTAAAGAGATCCCATGTCAATCTTATCGAGTACCTTTGCCGCCCTAGGCGACGCCACCCGCTTCGCCATTGTCGAGCGACTTCTGCAACAGGGCGAGCTTCCCGCCGGTGAGCTTCAGTCCGTGGGGCAGATTTCCGCTCCCGCCATCTCGCGGCATCTGAAGGTCCTGCGCAAAGCCGGCGTCGTCGAACAGCGTATCGATGCGCAGCGCCGTCTCTATTCCGTCCGTCCCGAAGCGGTGCAGGCCATCGGCGCCTGGTCGATGAGCTACCGCGAATTCTGGCAGAAGAGCCTCGACCGACTTGAGGCCGCCTTACTACAGGAGAGCACGAAAAAATGAGCACATTAACACTCGAACGCAGCTTCCCCGTCGCCCCCGAAACCGTCTTTGATTTTGTGACGCAAACGAAAAACCTTCTGAAATGGTGGGGACCGGAGGGCATGACTGTCCCTGAGCATAACCTCGACCTCTCGAAAGTCGGCGCCTGGTCGTCGGTGATGGTCAATGCCGAAGGCGGCCGCCACAAGGTGACCGGCGAAGTGACCCGGGTCGACCCGCCGCGCTCCGTCGAATTTACCTGGGGCTGGCATGACGAAAATGACGCACGCGGCCATGAGAGCCGGGTGCGTTTCGAGATCGAGCCAAGCGACACGGGCGGAGCCGTCTTCCGCCTGATCCATTCTGATCTGCCCGACGAGGAAAGCGCCGCCAACCATAATGAGGGCTGGACCTCGTCCTTGAGAAAACTGGAACGACTAGCAAGCTAACCTTTAACGACAGAAGGAGGATAAGAAGATGCCAAAATTCGTATTTGCCTATCACGGAGGAAAAAAACCGGAAAGCGAGGCGGAAGGCCAGCAGATGATGGCCGCCTGGCAGAGCTGGATGGAAACGCATAAAGACGCCATGGTCGACCCGGGCAATCCCGTCGGCATGTCCAAGACGGTGACCGGTTCAGGGGTTGTCGATAATGGCGGCAGCAATCCGCTTTCCGGTTACACCCTCGTCAATGCGCCCGACATGGAAACGGCGATCGACATCGCCAAGGGCTGCCCCTTTGTCGATCATGACGGCTCGATAGAAGTCGTCGAAGCAATCGAAATGTAACCCCTGCGGCATAAGCCGATCATGAGAGAATGCCGGACGGAGTACAATCCGTCCGGCATTTTCATGCACATCAGCTTCGGTTTATTTTGAGCAGCACAACGCCGAACAGGGTCATGAAGGTGGACGCGAGCTTCAGCAAGCTCAATTTCTCTTTCAGGAAGAAAACCCCAAAGAGCAGCGCGAAAATAATGCTGGTTTCGCGCACCGCCGCGACAAGGGCAATCGGCGCCACCGTCATCGCCCAGATCACCGACCAATAGGCGACAAGGCTCATCAGCCCCATCAGCACGGCGGTTTTCCAGACGCGGGCAATCTGTGGCAGGGCCCGCGCCCTTCGCGTTATCAGGATATAGGCGATAAAGGGTAACCCCTCCAGCCCCATCATCCAGGCGGTATAGCTATGGGCGCTGCCTGCAAGGCGCGCGCCGATGCCATCAGTCAAGGTATAGGCGGCAATGAAAAGACCGGTGCCGAGGGCGAAGAAGACGGCCTGCGGATTCCAGAGGTCCTGCGCGCCGCGTGTAAGCGACAGGCTCATGATCCCGAAGGCCATGATCAGAACGGCGATCATCGCCTGCGAACTCAGCGTCTCCCCGATATAGAGGACAGAGACCAGCGCAACGATCAACGGAGCGGACCCACGCGCGAGCGGATAGACATGGCTGAGATCGCCGAACTTATAGGCCATCAACAGGAACAGCGGATAGCCGATATGCAGGCCGACGGAGGTTGCAATATAGGGCCAGCTTTCCGGCGCGGGGAACGGCAGAAATAAGGTGGCGATTAAGGCGACCAGCCCACTCCCCGCCATCATCACTGCCATGAACAACACCCGGTCACCATTCATCTTGACGATGGCGTTCCACGACGCATGAAGCAATGCCGCCATCAGCACGATTAAAAATACCGAGAGTTCCATCTAACCCGCTCCTCTCCCCGCCTGTTTGCCCGCCGATGCAGGCGACACTTATTTACCCAAAAAGAGAGGCCGGGGAAATTGCTCTCCCGGCCTCCAGATCAGCAATTATAAAGACTTATGTCTGGTCGTCGGTCTTGGCGCCATCGGCAGCGCGGCCAACGGCCCCGGTTCCGGCTTTTGCCCCACCTTCGTCGGCATAGCCCTGACTGGAGAGAATAACCTGGCCGTTGGAGGCCTTGAGGTTGAAGTACCACTTGCCGTTCTTGCCTTCCTTGAACTCATACCGGCCCTCTTCCCCGGCATTTTTCATCACGGATGCGATTCCATTCTCCGCGCTTGCCTTCGCCTTGTAGCCTTCCGACGTGCCGACGACTTCGCCGTTGCCCGCTTTGAGACGGAAGCGAAATTCGCCTGCCTTGTCTTTGTAAAGTTCAAATTTGCCAGCCATGTTGTATACTCCCTGTCAATAAGTATCAGTCTAAATCCGACTTCTGTATATTGTGCAGAAACTACCCATTTTGCAACTATTAGCGATCCAATTTTAAGCTTTATTTCCAAAATGGCGCGCCGCAGCGGCCAAGCGGGATTTCACAATCAGGATATGAAACGGCATGATCAGGCCAAGCTACAGCCGCCCGATTAAGTTATGCCGATGAACGAGCGTAGCGAGGGAAACAACGCCCGCCTCCCCCGGTTCGCGCCGGAACGCTACCCTGAAATCAAGATGGGAATCGTCTTCGCCAAGAATGATCTCGCGCTCAGAAATGCTCCGTACCTGCATAAAGCCGATATGATCTCCCACAGCGACGGATTTTCGAAAGCTGTTATTCTGGGGCAGTTCCCGCGTTGTCTTGATGCCGAAAAAACTGACGATCCTGTCCCGGATACGGAGCAGCGTCCGCGCCCATTCCGGCATCGCAATCAGAACATATTGTGCGATTTCCTCAAGGGGACGATCGGTCGGCGAAATGGCAACCGAGTAGCAATCAAGAAAGTCACCGGGTCTGAAGATACCGTGAAGCTCGCTTTCCCCGGCGAGTTGCGTCCGTTTTACCATGGTGTCCTGCGCTTTCGAAAGGCGGGCATTCATGCGCCACAGATTACCGATTTCCACCGCGAATACCAACGCTTTTCCGCATAATCAATGGGCCGTCCTGATGGCCGAAGGGTCGTTTTTTTCCGCCCGGCCCTACTCGGCTATTGCGCGCCGCCGTCAGATCACTATTCTGTTTCCTCAATAACAAACAACGCTAAAGGCGATCAGGAGATAAGACCATGGATGCAGCGGTCGAGAACACTCAGGAAACAGCAAGTGAAACCCAGTATTTCGATGTGCTGATTATCGGTGCCGGGATCTCCGGCATTGATGCGGCCTATCATCTTCAGAAATTCTGCCCGAACAAGAGCTTCACCATGCTGGAGACGCAGGATACATTCGGCGGCACGTGGGCAACCCATAAGTATCCCGGCATCCGCTCTGACAGCGACCTCTTCACCTTTGGCTTTAAATGGAAGCCCTGGAAAGGCGTGCCCATCGCCACGGCGGATGAAATCCTGACCTATCTCGACGAGAGCCTCGATGAAAACGATCTTCGCCGTCATATCCGCTTTTCCCATCAGGTAAAAACCGCCGTCTGGTCGAGCGAGGAAAAACGCTGGACGCTGGAAGTGCTCGATAAGGAAAGCGGCGATATGCGGCGCTACGCCTGCAACTTCCTCTGGATGTGCCAAGGATATTATCGCCATAGCGAAGGCTATATGCCCAATTATCCAGGGATGAAGGATTTCAAGGGCAAGATCGTCCATCCGCAGACCTGGCCCGAAGAGCTCTACTACAAGGGTAAGAAGGTGATCGGCATCGGCTCCGGCGCAACGGCAGCGACCCTGATCCCGGCGATGGCGGAAGACGCGGGCCATGTCACCATGCTGCAACGCTCCCCCACCTATTTTTCTGCCCGCGCCAACCGCGACGAGCTGGCCGACACCTTGCGCGAACTCAACGTGCCTGATGAATGGGTGCATGAGATCGCGCGACGGAAAGTCCTTCATGACCAGAAGGAAATCACCCGCCGTTCTTTCGAGGAACCGGAGAAGCTGCGTGAGGAATTGATCAAGGGGGCCGAGATGTATCTTGGCGACAGTGTCCCGGTCGATCCGCATTTCACGCCCACATACCGCCCCTGGCGTCAGCGCCTCGCTTTCGTGCCGGACGGCGATCTCTTCCAGGCCATCAGAAAAGGCCAAGCCTCAGTCGTGACTGATCATATCGATCATTTCACGGAAAACGGCATTCTCCTCAAATCCGGGAAAGAGCTCGAAGCCGATATCATCATCTCCGCCACCGGCTTTAACATGAGCGTGCTCGGCGATATCGATTTCACCATCGACGGCAAGCCTCTCAAATTTGGCGACTGCTGGTCACATCGGGCGATCATGTTCTCCGGTATTCCGAACATGGCCTGGGTCTTCGGCTATCTCCGCACCAGCTGGACCATGCGCTCGGACATGGTCGCGGAATTTGTCTGCCGACTGATGAAGCATATGGCGCAGAAAGGCGCGCGCATGGTGGTGCCGGAACTCCGTGAGGAAGACAAGGGCATGCCCGAAAAACCCTTCGTCGATCCGGAGAATTTCAATGCCGGATATCTTACCCGAGCGCTGAAGTTAATGCCCAAGCAGGGCGACAAGGATCCCTGGGTGCATACGCAGGATTACTATGCCGACAAGGAGACCCTTGTCACGGCGGATCTGGACGACGGCACGCTGATCTACAAATAACCCCTGCTCCCGCGAAAACAGCTTTTCATCGCTGCCACAATATTGTAACATAAAATGTATATACATGTGATATGCGTTCGATATACTTCGAGCCATGCAAGGAGCACATATACCGATGTCGGCAGAGAAAAAGCTGAAGAAAAAAGAACGGAAAGACAGCCAGTTGATCATTCGCATCAAGGGTAAGGAACGAGACCAGTTTGTCGAGCTATGTGACGAGCTGGATACCAGCGCCGCCCGCGAGGTCCGGCGATTTATCCGTGACTTTCTGAAGCAGCACGCCCCATCGGAATAGCCGCCCTTCATAATCCAATTTCACTAGCAAGGAAAAAACGATCATGGCTAAAAAAGCGAAAATCAAAGAGCTGAAAAAAGAAGTCAAGTCCCGCAAGGCGAAGGTTGCCAAGCAGGAAGGTAAGCTGAAAAAAGCGAAAAAAGCTTTGAAGAAAGCCGCTTAACGGCGATTGAATCCTACAAAGGCTGGCCCGCGCGCCAGCCTTTTTACCCGCGCGAAAAGGATAACAAATATGCTGACTATATTTGATGTTAAAGGCGTCGGTCCAACCACGGGAACGGGCCTTACTGAAAAAGGAATTACCACTGCCGAGCAGCTCGCAAAGGCCGAGGTTGCCGATCTTCTGGCCGTCCCCGGCATTGGCGAAGCGCGTGCGAAAGTATTGATCGCGGCGGCGAAGGCCTCGCTCGCACCGGCCGTTAAACCCGCCCCGGCCGCACGGCCCGCTGCCGTCGCTGCACCGAAGCCCGCTGCGGCTGCGAAATCCGCCGCACCGAAACCGGCTGCCCGGACAGTTGCTAAATCGGCGACGCCGCCAAAACCTGTGGCCAAGGCCACTCCTGCAAAGACCGAAGAGGCCGCAAATCCCGCGAAAGCAGAAAAGGTGAAAAAGGCCAAGAAGGCGGAAAAGCCGAAGAAGGTTAAGAAGAAGGACGCCAAACCCGCCAAGGCGAAGAAGGCCGAGAAATCCAAGAAGGCCGAAAAGCCGAAAAAAGACAAGAAGGCCAAGAAGGACGTAAAGGCGAAAAAAGACGCCAAGCCGTCCAAAAAGGCCAAGTCAAAGAAGAAGAAATAAGCGGAATACGGGGCGGCGCTAGTTCCCCGTGATCCGCGCGGTGAGGATCTTGATCCCGGCAAAGGCGAAGACGATGGCAAAGGCACCCTCGCACCAGCGCCGAAGCCGGGCATATCCCGCCACCATTGGCGCGCTGGAAAAGAGCAGCGCATATCCATGAAAAACAAGCGCGCTCTGCAGGGCGACGGCGCCAATGATAATCGCCAATGACGAGATCGGTGCATCCTGCGGCACACCAATGGAATAGAGCGAGCCAAAAAACAAGATCGCCTTGGGGTTGGTCAGATGCAGCGCCAGCCCCTTGCCATAGGCCGCACGATATGACTTGGCGGACAGGCTCGCCTGTGCCACCGTCCCCCGCGTCATCGCGGACCGGCCGGACTTGTAGGCGAGATAGAGCAGGTAGCCCGCGCCAAAATACCGCACAACCTCAAACGCCCAGGCATTCGCCAGCATAATCGCGCCCAGCCCGAAGGCCGCCGCAACTGACCAGATCAGCGATCCCGTCGTCACGCCCGCTGCCATCGACAGGCCATAGCGTCGCCCGGAGTTCATCGACAGGCCGGAGATGGCGAGGATCGCCGGTCCGGGGCTGGCCGTCGCGACCAAGGCCGCAAGCAGGATCAGTGGTAAATGCAAATCGCTTATCATGATCATTATCCTTGAAAACTCCCGTGCAACTTATCCGTCTCTGACACGCTCTGCAACCGTCCTGTTGCGCGCACCCACCCTTCTGCGCTATGAGGCTTCTGTTCTAATTCGCCTGAAGGAGGCTTCGGTGCTAACCGATATTACGGGAACCTTCGTGAAAATTGTTTTTGCCGAGGATGCGGATATTTTTCTGGCGCGTGGGCTGGCGAAACGCCCTGCCTCGCGCTTTAACCGCCCGGGTGAGAATGCGCTTTATCTCAGCCCCAATGCGGAAAGCGCCCGCGTCGCAATTGGTGAATATGTAAAACCCGGCGATCCGCCACGTTTCCTGCTGCGATATGAGGTGAGCCCCTGCTCTCTCTTCGATCTACGTCATCCCAATAACGGCGATATTTATGAACTTGCCCGTCAAAGCTGGCGACCTGTGCTCGCCCGGGGAGAGGAGCCTGCCTCCTGGCAGGCATCCGATCATATCCGCAGCAGTGGACACAAGGGCCTGATCGATCCCTCACGGCGACCACCCGGCCTTAGGCATATCACCCTTTTTCACTGGAACATGCCGGATGCGCCAACTGTGCGTCAGATTGGCGGGCCGGAGCCGATCGAGGTGCCGCCGGATTACCGTTAAAAGGCACCGTGAAAGCAATGGGAATGTGCTATACTCCGGCAAGCGCCATAACCCGTGAGGAGATATCATGATCCTGTTTCGATCTGGCCTTTGCCTTGTTGCCGCTGCCCTGCTCACCGCCACGACCGCGAGTGCTGATGGGGACCATGCCCCGATTGGGGAGGCAATCAAGGATGTCCCGCTCTTTGACGCGCATATCCATTATAAGGAGCCGGCCTGGGGGCCCTACCCGGTCAAGAGCGTGATTGAGCTGATGGACAGGAACGGCGTCGCCATGGGGCTTGTTTCCTCCACCCCCGATGAGGGGACGATCATGCTGTGGGAATATGCGCCGAACCGCATCGTGCCGGAGCTCCGCCCCTATCACGGGTCTGCCGGCTCCGGCAACTGGACGAAGGCACCGGGGATGGAAGAGTATCTGGAGGAACGCCTCGCGAAATATCCACATGAGGGTCTCGGCGAATTTCATATCCATAACCTCGACCCGACCGATCGGCCGTTGCTTAAAAAAGTGACCCAGATGGCGAAGACCCGCTCCATCCCCATCCATGTCCATTCCGGCGCCGATCCGGTGCATCTGCTCTATGAGCTGGAGCCCTCCCTCACCATCATCTGGGCCCATGCGGGGATGAGCGAGCCTGCGGGCGTGGTCGAGGAAATGC
Organism: uncultured Alphaproteobacteria bacterium; assembly: GCA_937910835.1. GTDB lineage: Bacteria > Pseudomonadota > Alphaproteobacteria > Sneathiellales > Sneathiellaceae > Sneathiella. Next base: position 9,727 of record CALEMG010000138.1, read on the forward strand.
TGGCCACCTACCCCACGCTCTATGCGGACACGTCCTTTCGGGAGCGGGATATCCTCGCCTCAAGCGACAAGATCGATCCGGACTGGATGCGGGTGATCACGCGCTTTTCCGACCGGCTGATGGTCGGCACCGATACCTGGGTCAACAGCCAGTGGGATAATTACTCCGAATTGATCGCGCTCAACCGGCAATGGCTCAGCCTGCTGCCGCGCGATATCGCCGAGCAGATCGCCTATAAAACGGCGGAACAGCTCTTTAACCGCAAAGTCTCCCTCGATCAGATCGGCACGAAGTGACTTTTCAGGCCGCTGCAACGGCGAGCGGAGGCTGCCGCCGCCGGATGGTAAAGTAAAGCGCGCCCACGATAATCAGGTTGATGACCCCGGCTATCGCCGCATTGGCGTAGGTAATTGTATAATTGC
>CALEMG010000139.1 GCA_937910835.1 uncultured Alphaproteobacteria bacterium
TGGATACGCCTGCTGACTTCGACCTCCCTGAGGGAATGAACTACAACGCATACTTCCCGGGGCACCAGATTGCGATGCCGCCGCCACTGTCTGAGGATGCCGTTGAGTATTCGGATGGCACGCCGGCAACTGTTGATCAGATGTCGAAAGACGTAACGGTCTTTCTGGCTTGGGCGGCCGAGCCAAAATTGGAGCAACGCAAGAGTATAGGCCTTCGGGTGATCCTGTTCCTGCTTATTCTGGCAGGCATCTTCTACGCGGTGAAACGTAAAGTCTGGTCAGACCTTCACTAGAGTATTTAAATTTTGAGAAAAAGGGCGCTTATCGAGGCGCCCTTTTTTATGGCATGTCATCCGTTTCAAGGCTAAATTTTGACCAATACAATGTTGGAGAATGGAATGAGTTTATCAAGCGATAAGCCGGTTATCGGTGTGATCGGCGGAAGCGGGGTATATGAGCTTGATGGGCTGACGGATACCCATTGGAAATCGATGGAGAGTCCCTTTGGAGAGCCATCAGATGAGCTACTCTTTGGCACGCTTGATGGTATCCAAATGGTTTTTCTTCCCCGTCACGGGAGGGGACATCGTATTCCGCCATCCGAAGTGAACTACAGGGCCAATATAGACGCGCTCAAGCGTGCCGGGGTGACGGAGATTATCTCGGTAAGCGCCTGCGGTTCGTTCGAGGAGGAACTCGTGCCCGGCACCTTTGTGATTGTCGATCAATTCATTGACCGGACAATCGACCGTAAGAAAAGCTTCTTTGGCACTGGCTTAGTTGCTCATATCAGCATGGCGCATCCGGTGTGCACCCGCCTTGGCGACGCGTTGGAGGAAGCTGCGAAGGAGACCGGTATTCCCGTGCATAGAGGCGGCACTTATCTTGCGATGGAGGGGCCGCAGTTTTCAAGCCTTGCGGAATCCGAGCTATATCGGAGCTGGGGGTGTCAGGTAATCGGCATGACAAATATGCCTGAAGCTAAACTCGCCCGCGAAGCGGAAATGTGTTACGCGACCGTTGCGATGGTAACGGACTATGACTGCTGGCATCCGGAGCATGACGCCGTCGAAGTGACAACGATCATCGAGGTTTTGATGAAAAATGCGGACAATGCGCGGCACCTCGTGAAGTCAGTGGTGCCTTCGTTAAGTGCTCGCCAGTCATCTTGCGATACCGGGTGCCATCATGCGCTTGATAACGCTCTGATCACTGCGCCAGATGCGCGCGATCCCGAAATCATGAAGAAACTTGACGCGGTAGCAGGCCGCGTCCTCTAGCCGGGAGCCATCATGGATATAAAATCTGTTATTCGGACCATCCCTGATTACCCGAAAAAGGGAATATTGTTCCGCGACATCACAACGCTCTGGCAGGACGCGGGTGGCTTCCGTCATGTCGTGGACCAGCTGGTCTGGCCCTATGCTGGTGTCCGGATCGATAAAGTAGCGGGAATTGAGGCGCGAGGATTTGTTCTTGGCGGTGCCATTGCACATCAACTTAGTGTCGGATTTATTCCCGTTCGGAAGAAGGGGAAGCTGCCCGGAGCAGTCCATAGCGAAGAATATGATCTGGAGTATGGGACCGATACGGTAGAAGTTCATCAGGATGCCATAAAAGAAGGCGAAAATATCCTTCTCGTTGATGATCTGATCGCGACAGGTGGCACGGCGGCGGCGGCAATCAACCTCATTCGTCATGCAGGCGGAACCGTGATCGGGGCAGCCTTTGTGATTGATTTACCGGATATTGGCGGCGCGAAGCGAATTGCCGGTATGGGGATAAATGTCCGCACTCTTTGTGAGTTTGAAGGGGACTAAGTTGGCTTCCCACTAGATTGTAAGAAGGCGCTTGTCATTTTCTCCTGCCTATGTCTTTGCTGATTAAGGGACATGAGATGAGGATAAGGCTATGTTGTTAGAAATATGGATATCGTTCTTTATTGCCAGTGCGGCCCTTCTTGCTATTCCGGGACCCACGGTGATGATTGTCATTAGCTACGCGCTAGGTCAGGGGCGGAGCACTGCCTGGGCGACGGTACCTGGTGTCACGCTCGGAGATTTTACGGCGATGACAGCCTCCCTGCTGGGCGCGGGCGCAATTCTCGCGGCCTCGGCGACACTTTTCACTGCCTTAAAAATACTGGGCGCTATCTATCTGGTTTGGCTGGGGATCAAGCTCTGGCGTGCCGAGGGCGGGATGGGGACGGTTCGCTCAACGAATGCGCAATCAAAGATGGCAATGTTTCGTGCTTCGTATGTCGTTACGGCCCTTAATCCGAAAAGCATAGTCTTCTTCGTCGCGTTCGTTCCTCAATTCGTAAATGTAAATGAACCCGTATTTATCCAATTTGTGATTTTGGAAGCGACATTTCTTGTGCTGGCGGCAATAAATGTTGCAATCTGGGCGTTCCTGGTCGGAAATTTGAGGGAGAGGTTCAAAATCCCGCGGGTTTTGAAAATCATTAATCGCTTAGGCGCGAGTTTCCTGATTGGTGCAGGTTTGCTGACGGCTTTTGTTCGCCGAACAGCGTGAGTTATCTAATAACCGATCATACATAAAAATCGGAGTAGGGAATGCTACATAATATAACCGGAATTGATCATACCCTGATCGGGGTCGAAGAACTTGAAGATGCGCGATCTGTGTATGAAAAACTCGGGTTTACGCTGACACCGCGCGGATCGCATATTGGTTGGGGAACGGCAAACTACTGCATTATGTTCGAGGAGGATTATATCGAACTCCTTGGCATCGTGGATCCGTCATTGGAGACCAATGGCCTTGATAGTGCCCTTGCCGAGCGGGGGGAAGGGTTGCTAGGTGTCGCGCTTGCCAGCGATGACCCCGAAGCCACTCATCAGTCTCTTGTTGAAGATGGGTTGGAGCCGTCCGAGTTACTGGCGCTGAAGCGCAAGCTGGAGCTTCCGGAGGGTGATGTCCTGCCAGAGTTCAAATTGATCCGGCTCACTTCGTCGGCGGGGCTGACAGCTAAAAACCTGTTTATCTGTCATCACTTGACGCCGGAGCTGGTACGCCAGCCTGACTGGCTGAAGCATCCGAACGGCGCAAAATATATCAATTCTGTTGTCGTGGTAGTGGAAGATCCCGCTGTGCTTGCGCCCTACTATCAACGGCTTTGCGGCTCCATCAATGTTACCTTGACCGATAATACGTTGACCGTCCGTTTTGGGCTTGGAAGCCTGATTTTTGTAAACGATCGGGATATTGACCTATTGTTCCCCGGCCTTACGATTTCAGATGAAATGCCAGCTCTACCACATCTGATTGCCATGACGATCGCGGTTGAAAATCTGGATCGGACGGCGAAATTCCTCTCAGAAAGCGGTGCCGCGCCGCAAAAAATAGCGAATGGCACCCTCCGGGTCGATCCAGCGGACGCCTGTGGCCTGGTGTTGGAGTTTACCGCCGGTTAGATTACGCCATGAAGTCGAGCGAGCGTTGGAGTGCGAGCTTGGCGGATGCCGCATCATAGCTCGCGCGGTGATCGCAGTTAAAACCATGGCCGGCGGGGTAGACATACACGGGAATATCCGGTCGCTTCGCTTTAACTTCCTCGACGGCGGACATCGGGATCGAGGCGTCCTTGTCGCCGAAATGCAATATAATAGGTACTTTCGGTTCTTCCCCTAAATTCTGGGGGATCATCCCGCCGTAATAACCAACCGCCTTGCTGACGGAGGAAAGGCGGCAGGCTGCGAGATAGGCGAGGCTGCCGCCCCAGCAATATCCAATTACCGCAACATTTCCGGCGTCCGCTACTTCGTTCGCGGCTGCGTCTGTATCTTTAAGTGCGACTTCTGCAGCTATCTGCTTCATATATCCAAGGCCTGTTTGGATATCGGGCTGTTCGTAGTTGAGCGTAATATTGGGACCAATCCGGTCAAACAGGGCAGGGGCAATGGCGACATTGCCCTGCTTGGCATACCCGTCGCAGACTTCTTTGATATGATTGTTGACGCCAAAAATCTCCTGCAGGATGACGACACCGCCTTTGGGCGTGCCTGTCGGCACGGCTTTGTAGGCGGAAAATTTGTGGCCATCTTCAGCCGTCAGCTCAATCATTTCTCCCATGATTACCTCTTCTAGTTTTTTGTGACGGGCTCAACGATTAGGAGGGTGCCATCCACGCCGGTAACATTCACCACCTCGCCAGCCTCTAAATCCGGGCCTTCGACCGCCCATTGAGTATCGTCCACATGGATCTTGCCACGGCCATTCAGAATGGGTTCCGTTAGGGTAAAATGACGGCCAACATACTGGACGCCGCGCTGATTTAAGGTGGTGTTGTCTTCGACACCCGGGTGTTTTCTTAAGAAAAGGCGCGAGAGGGCAATGCTACCGATGGCGATGACGGCGAAAAGTATCCACTGATATTCCCATCGCATGTCGGGGACTATCCAGGCGATAACGCCGACGATGCCTGCGGATATCCCAAGCCAGAGAAAAATGGTACTGGGAGCAAATACTTCTAGGATCACCAAGATGAGGCCGAGGATCCACCATGACCAGAATTCGAGGCTGGCAAGCCATGTGATAATTTGATCAAGCATCGCCATTACTCAACCGTTGGGACAGAGCCGCTCGAACGGCGTCTGTCATCATCCTTGCCAAAGACTTCCTTGGCGATGGAACCAATGCCCCCGAGCGATCCGATGAGCGCACTTGCCTCCATTGGCATGAGGACAATTTTCGAATTGCGGGCCATGCCGATCTCTTTCATAGCTTCGGTATATTTCTGAGCGATAAAATAGTTGATGGACTGAATATCGCCCGCCGCAATGGCCTCTGACACATCGTGGGTTGCTTTTGCTTCGGCTTCGGCGGCGCGTTCCCGTGCTTCCGCATCTCGGAAAGCGGCCTCGCGGCGACCCTCTGCCTCAAGGATCATGGATTTCTTTTCGCCTTCTGCCTTCAGGATTTCAGATTGGCGAACGCCCTCTGCTTCCAGAATGACAGCACGTTTCAACCGTTCCGCCTTCATCTGCCTGCCCATTGCCTCAACAAGATCGAGAGGAGGCGTGATATCTTTGATCTCGACGCGGGTTACTTTCAAGCCCCAAGGTGTGGATGCCTGATCAATCACGGTGAGCAGGCGGACATTGATAGCATCGCGCTGGCTCAGCGCTTCATCAAGGTCCATGGAGCCCAAAACGGTACGAAGGTTCGTCTGCGCGAGGTTTTGAATGGCGCGTTCCAAGTCTCTCACCTCATAGGCCGATTTTGCGGCGTCAAGAACCTGAAAGAAAAGAACACCGTCGACCTGCACCATTGCATTGTCACGGCTGATGACTTCCTGCGTCGGGATATCCAACACCTGTTCCATCATGTTGATCTTACCGCCGATACGGTCAATGAACGGTATGATCAGGCCAAGACCAGGGTGTAGGCTGCGCGTATATCTGCCGAAGCGCTCGATTGTAAATTGATATCCTTGCGGGACAATCGTCACGCCCATAAAGACGATGACAATCGCAAAAATGACCAGAACGACTACGAAAATCGCAAAGCCAGACAAGAAAAAATCCATTTTCACTACCCCTAGAATTGCCGGATAAATAACAGGCTTGCCAAACTATATAATGTAAAGTCGCCAGGCCTAAGTTAAAAATCCAACGGACCGTGAATTTTGAGGGGCCTTATTCGGGGCGCGTTTTTACCATCCCGATAGATTTCATGCTAAGAACAACTTCGTCGTTCTGATTGAAGAGTTTGATCTCCGCGCGCACAATTCCCATGTCGGGCCGGGATTCCGACTTCCTGGCCTCGATTACGGTTGATTCATATCGCAAGCTGTCGCTGGGTCGGATCGGTAGGATCCAGCGCAGATCATCAAACCCCGGCGAGCCCAGGCCGGCGCGATTATTCGTCATATTATCAACGAGAAGCCGCATCAAGGTTGACGCGGTATGCCAGCCGGAAGCGATCAATCCGCCATAGATGCTCTTCTTCGCGGCCTCTTCATCAATATGAAAGGGCTGCGGATCATATTTATGCGCGAAATCAAGAATTTCTTCTTTCGTGACAGTTCTGCTTTCGGAAATTGTTTTATCCCCGACAGCGATATCCTCGAAATATATCTTGCTCATCGAGAGGTCTCCGTTTCAGACCGCGCTGGGTCGCGGAGGAACATACCACTCGAAATCATGGTCATCTTAACTTCGTCTTTCTGGTTAAGGACAGTATGGGAAAATTTGACGAAGCCAAGTTCAGGGCGGCTTTTTGGCAGGCTGCGGTCAAGAACTTCCGCCTTTACGTGAAGGACTTCACCGGGGCGCACCGGTTGCTTCCAGCGAAGCTGTTCAATTCCTGGGGAGCCCACAGAGGTTGAGTCATTTAGGTAATTATCGACCATCATTCGCATACACATCGATCCCGTGTGCCAGCCGCTGGCGATTATGCCACCAAAAAAATGCTCTTTCGCAGCATCCTTATCGATGTGAAAGGGCTGCGGGTCGAATGCAGTCGCAAATTCAATGACTTCTTCTTCCGTCACCTCATATCCGCCGAATTCCATAGCCATTCCGACGGTAAAGTCTTCCCAATAACGCATTATTTTTTTCACCTTTTGATCTTGTCGCGACCACTCACGCATTTATTGCTTTTTTCAAGGTTCGGGCCCGGCCGGTAGTTGGCAAATCTGAAATGTAATACATCGCCATCCTCAACGATATATTCCTTCCCTTCGAGCCGCATGAGGCCGGCTTCTTTTGCGCCGTTTTCTCCGCCATGCTCTACATATGCAGAATAGGCGATTGTTTCTGCGCGAATAAAGCCTTTTTCGAAATCTGTGTGAATTACACCTGCCGCTTGCGGCGCCTTCGTTCCCTTGGTTACCGTCCAGGCGCGGCATTCTTTCGGACCGACTGTGAAATAGGTAATGAGATCAAGGAGATCATAGCCCGCCCGAATGATGCGTCCAAGCCCGGTTTCCGAGAGGCCAAGATCAGAGAGGAATTCGGCACGCTCTTCCGCGTCAAGCTGCGCCACTTCCGCTTCAATGGCCGCAGAGATCACGACAGTACCGGCATTTTCCGCCACAGCTTTTTCGGCCACCCTGTCAGAATATTCATTGCCCGTTGCGGCGCTTCCTTCATCGACATTGCAAACATAGAGAACCGGCTTCTGCGTCAGGAGTTGCAGATTGCGGAAGGCTTTTACTTCGTCATCGGACAGCTCGACCACGCGGGCGGGCTTACCGTCGCGCAATGCCACACGGGCGCGGTCGATCAACTCCGACTGTTTCTTTGCTTCCTTGTCGCCACCGCGGATTTTCTTGATCAACGCCTCCGTCCGCTTTTCAAGGCTTTCCATGTCGGCGAGCATCAGTTCGGTTTCAATCGTCTCGATATCGGAGAGCGGATCTATCTTTCCGTCCACATGGGTGATGTCATCATCCTCAAAGCAGCGGACAACCTGAATGATGGCATCCACTTCACGGATATGGGCGAGAAACTTGTTACCGAGGCCTTCACCACTCGCTGCGCCACGGACTAGCCCCGCGATATCGACAAAGGTAAGCTGTGTCGGGATAATTTCCTTCGAACTGGCAAGCCCGGCGAGCTTTACCAGCCGCTCGTCAGGGACAGGGACCTGGCCGAGGTTTGGCTCGATCGTGCAGAAGGGGTAATTCTCCGCCGCCGCCTGAGCCGTTTCGGTCAGGGCATTGAACAGGGTTGACTTGCCGACATTGGGAAGGCCAACAATTCCACATTTAAACCCCATACTCAGTTTCCTTCTTATCTATCCGCGCGGTCTTTTTTCGCCGGCGCAGTGTCGAGAGCAATCTTGTTCATAAAACCGGAGGTATCTCCGGAGACTATTAGGTCGATATGGCGGGCGACGCTGTCGATGATTGTCTCCACCACCGGCATTTCGGCCTTGGCAAAATCCTTGAGGACATGGCCGGACACGAGATGTTTCTCGCCCGGATGCCCAACGCCGAGGCGAACCCGGCAGAAATCCGCTCCAATATGATCGATGATGGATCGCACACCGTTATTGCCACCATGGCCGCCACCTGTCTTCACACGTACCTTGCCAAGCGGCAAATCCAATTCATCATGAAGAACGATTATATTATCGATAGGTATTTTATAGAAACGCGCGGCTTCTCCGACAGATTGACCGGAGAGGTTCATAAAAGTTGTTGGTTTTAGCGCAAAAACCTTCGTTCCGCCGATATTTCCCTCAGCGACCAGCCCCTGAAATCGAACGCGTTCCGGCATAAAGGAATGGCGGCGGATAATTTCATCCACCGCCATATATCCAAAATTATGCCGGTTGCCTGCATATCCCTTTCCGGGATTTCCAAGGCCAACCAGCAAAATCATCATTCCATCCCGATTAGTCTTCGGATTCTTCGGCTTCTGCGCCTTCTTCCTCGGCGCCTGCTTCGGCCTCAACGCCTTCTGCGCCTTCTTCCTCTTCAGATGGCTCTGGCTCGACGGTCGGCGCCGCAATTGTTGCAATCGTGAAGTCACGATCCGTAATTGTCGGCTGCGTCCCTTCCGGCAAGGTCACCTCGGAGATATGAACACTGTCACCAATGTCATAATTCAGAAGGTCAATCTCAAGCGCCTCAGGGATATTGCCGGCCGGTACCATCATTTCGACTTCATGGCGGACAACGTTCAGTACACCGCCGCGTTTCAGGCCGACACATTCCTCTTCATTGAGGAAACGGACAGCAACCATGACCGCAATCTGCGATTTGGCGGAAACGCGAAGGAAGTCCACATGCACCGGCATATCATTGATCGGGTGCAACTGCATGTCGCGGGGCAGCACATTGTGATTGGTTGATCCTACCTGCACTGTGAAAACCGTTGACAGGAAGGCGCCTTGATTGACGGTTTTCACAAGTTCCTTGGTTTCCAATGAAATGGAAATGGGGTCTTTTTTATCACCATAGATGACGGCGGGTGTTCGTCCGTCACGACGCAATGCACGGGAGGTCCCCTTTCCGCCCCGGTCACGCGTTTCTGCAATTAATACTGCATTTTCGCTCATTGTATATCTCCTAAGTAACGAGCAACACCGGGACGAACCCGGTGCCAAAATGGCGCGTGCCTCCAGGGGTGCCCGCGCCGCCTATTGCCTGTGCGATTAGTCGAACAGGCTGGAAACCGAGGTTTCCTTCGAAATTCTGTACATCGCCTCGCCAATCAGCGGAGCGACCGAAATCTGCCGCATCTTGCTAGAGGCACGGAACGCATCCGTTGCCATGATGCTGTCGGTTGTGACCATTTCGTCGAGGGCCGAGTCGTTAATACGCGCAATCGCACCACCTGACAGGACCCCATGGGTCACATAACCCGCAACACTTTTCGCGCCTTTGTCCATCAGGGCCTTGGCGGCATTACACAGTGTTCCTGCGCTGTCCACGATGTCATCAACCAGGATGCAACGCTGATCCTTGACGTCACCGATAATATTCATCACCTCTGAAACACCAGCTTTTTCCCGGCGCTTATCCACGATTGCAAGGTCTGCGTCAAGTCTTTTGGCGTAGGCACGGGCGCGAACAACGCCGCCAACATCGGGAGAGACAATCGTGATATCGCCGCCCTTGCCATAATGCTCCGCGATATCGGGGACAATAACGGGTGCTGAGAAAAGGTTGTCGGTTGGAATATCGAAAAATCCCTGGATCTGTCCAGCATGGAGATCCATGGTCAAAACCCGGTCTGCGCCTGCGGTTGTAATGAGGTTGGCGACCAGTTTCGCTGAGATTGGTGTTCTTGGCCCCGGCTTCCTGTCTTGCCGCGCATATCCGAAGTAGGGCAGGACGGCCGTGATTCGTGACGCCGATGACCGTTTCAGGGCATCAATGCAAACAAGCAATTCCATCAAATGGTCATTTGCGGGAAATGAGGTCGGTTGGACGACGAACAGATCCTCACCGCGGACATTTTCATGAATTTCAACAAATACTTCCATGTCCGAAAAACGTCGGACATCCGCATCTGTCAGTGGGAGCTTCAGGTAGTTGGTGATGGCTTCCGCCAACGGTCGATTGCCATTTCCCGAAAGCACTTTCATTAGGAGCGTTCCTTTAGTCAGTAGAGGGTTTTTCCAGTTAAAACACACTGCCCCTCGCGCGAAAATGAACGAGTTGGCGTCGGCGGGCGGAACTTACCAAGGG
>CALEMG010000140.1 GCA_937910835.1 uncultured Alphaproteobacteria bacterium
GTCGTCAGCTTGCAGCCCGGCTACCTCCCCATCCGCCGCGCTGGTCACGAAGGCTAGTGCCCAGATGCCCTTGCGCGGATATTCCAGCAGAACGACATCGCGAAAGGACGAGCTTGATTGCGCGAGAACCGTCTCCATTATCTGCTTGAGCGCATGATAGATGGAGCGAACCACGGGCATACGTCCGACGATGCGTTCCCCGAACGTCAGGAAGGCGCGGCCTAGATAATTGGCGGTCAGGAAACCGATCATGATCAGCGCGAAGGCGGCGATAAGAACGCCAAGGCCCGGTACGCTGAACGGCAGATATGACTCAGGGTAATATCGCGCCGGTATGAGTGGCGTGATATTGGCATCAACAAAGGAAACAAACACGTAGGTAAGGTAAATCGTGATCGCAATCGGCGCGGTGACGACAATACCGGTCAAGAAATAGGTGCGAAGGCGCGCAAAGGGGCTGGCCTTCGGGGCGGGTTCTACCAGAACGGGCTTCTTGTCATCGTCTTCAGAGGGATCCGTCGATTTCTTAAACATCTCTCGCTAACTAACTTTAAAACAGTATAAATTTTATGGAGTTACTGGCATTTCCTAAGCAGTTTAGCACCTTATCACGAAGCTCGGAAACTGTCTTTGGAAATTTCCATTCTGCAACGGCGTGTAAACCTCCTCTTAAGAATAGCACGGTACAATTACCGCTAGTTTACAGAACTGCCTAGAACACAGTTTGTCTTTAGTAGAGTCAGAAGACGCTTAATGAATTATAAAAAACTAAAAACCATATGGGAAAGCAACGGAGTTGCCCTACTGTCGGGGTTGCTCGGCGCTTTACTGATGCTGTCTGTTCTGACTCATAGCCTGTTCAGCTCTGTTTATTACCTCATTGTTGCCGGTGGTCTGCTGGTCTGTTCGGGGTTTGCTTTCCTGCAAGGGCGGCAGGCACAAAAAGAACATCATGCGCTGCAGGCCAAGGAATCGGTACTGGATGTCGTCTTTGATAATATCGAGATCGGCATCAGTGTATTTGATGAGCAGTTTCGTCTGCTGAAGTTGAACGCACGATACGCGGAACTGATGGAGATTGACCAAAATCTTCTTACGTCAGAAACCACGTTACAGGACATTCTATCCTGGAATTTCGATAACTATGTCAATGTTGGCGATGATAGAGATGCCTTTATTGCCGAAACGCTGGAGTATATGGACGGCCGTGTTTTCGGCAAGGCAGACCGCCAGTTTAAGAACGGTAAAATTATCGAAGGTTCTTTCAACATATATCCGGCTGGCGGGTTTATCCTGAGCGTTTCGGATGTAACCGCGGCAAGGATCGCCGATCAGACGTTGCGAGAGAATGAAGATCGATATCGCAGCATGGTGGAACTGTCGCCTGATGCGATTGTTGCGCACAAGAGCGGATTTATTATCTATGTTAATGAGGCGGCGCTGGCGCTGTTCAAGTTGAGAGACCGTCATGACCTGATCGGTCAGAAAATTTCCAGTTATTTCCCCTATTCGGATAGTGAAGCACTGGCGCCTTACTTTGGCAGTGCCGATAACGCTGAGGCCATTAAAAATCTTCCCGCTCTCAAGTCGAAGGTTATCCGCGAAGACGGCGGGCAGATAGATGTAGAAATGGAAGCCTCCGCCCTACTCTATGGTGAAAGAAATATATTGCAGCTGGTGATCCGGGATATCTCGGCACAGATGCAGATCGAGGACTTTCTGAAACAGGCCAAGGATGAGGCGGAATATGCGGCCCAGATTAAGGGTAAATTCCTCGCCAACATGAGCCATGAGCTGCGCACTCCGCTCAACGCCGTGATCGGCTTCTCCGAGGTGATCATCAGCCAGATATTCGGCCCGGTCGGGTCCAATAAATATCTGGAGTATGCCCAAGACATCAACGCGAGTGGATTGCATCTTCTCGAGCTGATCAACGGTATTTTGGATTTCTCGAAAATTGAGGCGGGTGAGCAGAAGATCAATGAGGAAAAGGTTGAGATCGATGTGCTGGTCAATGAGTGCATCCGTCTGACCCAGCAGCGCGCAATTGAAAATGATATTAATATCAAGCTTGAGTTTGATCCTCTATTGCCGCAGATATTCGCTGATCGTCGCATGATCAAGCAGATCCTGATCAACCTTCTGTCCAACGCTGTTAAATTCACGCCGACAGGCGGGCGTATTATCACCTCCGTCCAGTTGCTGGAGAATGATGGCATGAAGCTAAGCGTAAGCGATAACGGCATTGGTATTCGCGAGAGCGATATTGAGCGTGCGCTGACGCCATTTGTGCAGGTGGATAGCGAGAAAAACCGGAAATATCATGGGACAGGCCTTGGCCTGCCGCTCTCGAAGAATCTTGCGGAAATGCACGAAGGACGACTGGAACTGTTGAGTAAATACGGTGAAGGGACTGTCGTCACCCTCTATCTGCCGCCGGACAGGATCTGTGAAAAGGCCGCCTAAGCGCCCTGCCCGCTAGTACAATTTTCCCGAAAATTTTTTACTGCCACTCTTGCCAATCAGATCGGAAGAGTGAACTATCCTGCCAACTAAAAGGAGGATATTTATGCGGTTAAAAGATAAGGTCGCCATTATAACGGGCGCAGGTTCCGGTTTTGGTGAAGGCATGGCGAAGCTTTTCGCGGCCGAAGGGGCTAAAGTCGTTGTCAGCGATATCAATGGCGCGGCAGCGGCGACTGTCACGAAGGATATTACCGATGCGGGCGGTATCGCCATCAGTTCGGAATGCGATGTGACAAGCGCCGATGATATCGCCGCAATGGCGCAACAGACTTTGGATAATTTTCAGAAAATCGATATTCTGGTGAATAATGCTGGCATGCCGCAGCGCAACGGATCGATGTTCGATGTGGATGTTGAGACATTCGAGAAGATTTTCGACGTGAATGTCAAAAGTATCTTCCTGACGACCAAGGGCATCATTCCGCATATGTTGGAAAAGGGCGGTAATGTCGTCAACATTGCTTCTACCGCGGCCCTGAGCCCCCGCCCCGGCCTCACCTGGTATAACGCGAGCAAGGGCGCTGTGCTGACGATGTCGAAATCCATGGCGATTGAATTGGCGCCGCAGAAGGTGCGGGTTAACGCGCTCTGCCCGGTCTTTGCCCATACGCCGATGGCGGTGGAGTTCATGGGCGGGGTCGATACGCAGGAAATCAGGGACAAATTCGTGGCGACAATCCCGCTGGGCCGGGAAAATACGCCGCGTGATCTGGCTCACGCGGCGTTGTGGCTGGCCTCTGACGATGCGTCCTTTATCACCGGCGTGGCGCTGGAGGTGGACGGCGGCAGGTGTATCTAGCAGTTAATTGGCGGGCGTTATTCTTTTACGTCCGCCGCGACCTGCATTTTCACGATAATGTCGGGCTCGCCCGGTACCATGCCGCTCTTGCCGACGCCCTTCTTGATCAGATCGACAAACTCCATCCCTTCGGTCACCTGTCCGAAGACGGTGTATTTGCGATCCAGCCAAGGAGAATCTGCCGTAACGATAAAGAACTGACTGTCGGCGCTATGCGGTGAGTTTGACCGCGCCATGGAAACAATTCCGCGCACGTGTGGCGTCGAGGAGAATTCGGAGCGCAGCTTGCGCCCCGAGCCGCCAGTGCCGTCCCCCTTGGGATCGCCGGTCTGCGCCATGAAATCTTGAATAACACGATGGAATTTGAGACCATCATAAAACCCCTCCCGCGTCAGCTCCTTGATCCGGGCGACGTGATTGGGGGCAAGGTCGGGCCGCATCTCGATAACGACGCGCCCATATTGCAGGTCAAGGTAAAGGGTGTTTTCCGGGTCCGCGGCCTCAGCCATCGTAACCGGGAGCGCGAACAGGCCCGCCAGCATCATTACAGCACTCACGCGCGACAGAATTTTCGAAATCATCCATTTCCTCATTCATTAACAAGACATGTCTTATTTACTGCCATCTGGCGGCCGAACCGTCCATCGTTAAAATACCCCCGTGGCAAATAACCGCAATTTCACCGGCCCTTCAAAAAAAACAAAATGGATGCTTGACCATCCGGCGGGACGACCCTATGTTGCAGCCGCATTGCGACGTTGCGGCGCTCTTTTACGGGGGGCAAGGTCGTGATATACATCGCAAATTGTGGGCCCGTAGCTCAGTTGGTAGAGCAGCTGACTTTTAATCAGCGGGTCACAGGTTCGAATCCTGTCGGGCTCACCATTTCTCCCTGCTTCATCGAATATAATGCAGTTCCGTCTTTTCGCACATCTCGCGAAGGGGATGGATTTTTAACTGCCATTGCCTGTAGATTATCCCTTGATCTACAGACGGCGGAAAATTACGGGGACAGTATAACATGACAGAGCCGGAGCTTATGGCGATAGTGGCCGCCCTTTTCTCGATGATGAACCCGATCGGGAATGTCGGTATTTTTGCCGGTCTGACGGAGGATTACAGTACGGCCGAGGCGCGAACCGTTGCCATCCGGAGCGCCATCGCCTCCGCAATCACCCTTTTAGTCGTTGTCTGGACCGGCGGGTTATTGCTTAAGTTCTTCGGGATTGATGTGAATGAGCTGCGCGCAGCGGGCGGGATTATTGTCCTGATCATCGGCCTGCATATGCTGTTTAACAAGGCGGAACATAAAACAAGTCATGCGGAAACCGAGGACGCGAAGGACCGGGCCTCCATCGCGATCGTGCCTATCGCCATCCCGATTGTTGCCGGGCCCGGTACGATGGCGACGGCCCTTGTCGGGGCGGAGCGTTATCCCGATATCATGGCGCGGATCGAGATTTCCATCGTAATACTCTTGCTCGCGACGTTGATCGGGGTGCTGTTTGCTTTCGCCAAGCCGGTTGCCGCCAAGTTAGGGCAAAGCGGCATGGCCGTTGTGACCCGTATCATGGGAATGGTGCTGGTCGCGCTCTCGATGGGGATGCTGACCTCCGGCATTGCTGCGCTGATCCCCGCCCTCTCGAAATAAAGGGTATTAAGCAGGCTGGACCGGCGCTTCGGGGAAGGCCAGCTCGTGGCGCGCGCGCCATTTATCGGTGACATAGTTGACGATCAGGCGCTTGCGGATGCCGTTGATGGGGCGCGGCTCGAACCCGTGCCAGCTATGCGGCGATGGCACGAACACATTCGCTGAATTGCTTCGGAACGGCACATTGCGCACAAATGTCTGGCTGTCCTTATATATGGAGGAGCCCCATGTCCCCGCCTCCGCCTCGCGGGAGAGGTAAATCTGCATGGTGAATTTCTTCACCCCGATATCCGTATGCGGCTCCAGCCAGAAACCGTCCGTATCCTGCGTAAGCTCAATCCGGAGAAAGGTCCCGGTGAGGTCGAGATTGAATTTCTTCTCGATCGCGGCGACGGTCGCGGGTGCCTGCAGCAACTCCGCCACATTCCGGCAGACCGGAAATTCCGTCTGCCGTCCGACATCGAAATAGTTGCGCTTGTCGTTATTGATCTCGCGCCTGCCGATGCTGTAGTCCATCTCGCCGGGGCCAATATTGAGCGCGAGCAGATCATCGACCACTTCGGTTGGGAATACCTCGTTCAATTCCCAGAGATCATAGGGATCATCGGTATGGCCCGCCGTATCGAGGCATTTCAGAAAAGTCGTCTCCAGATCGATCAGCGCCGTCACAATATTTTCCACTTGATTAGCTGTGCATATGCGAGTGTTCAAACTCCCCAAAAGTCCTACCAGAAACCACCCCACCCCACAACTCTTTCCGCCCCACAGGATTATGCGATCGATTTAATAGAATATTGGTTATAATAGTTTGAGTGGTGTATTTTTGATGATCGTGGGTAAGTTTATGGCAAACGAAGATGAAGAAACAAATAGGGCTCAAGTTTTTTTTGATGCTCAAGATCGTGAACGCGAAATGAAAAAGCAAGAAGCTATCGTGCGTTTTCGTGCAGGTAGAAAGATCTGGAATGATTGGGCTGAATATAGTGCCGGCGTAGAAACAGATTTTTCTCATGTTGACTTTAGACAATATGGTTTTTCGAACTTTGCTGGGTTTATCTTTCCCGGAAACGTTACTTTTGATAGTGCAAAATTTGATGCTGTAATATTCAATGATGCGGAATTCAGGGGAGATAATATTTATTTTTCGAACGCAGAATTCTACGGAAAGTATACAGAGTTTAATCATGCGCAGTTTTTAGGAAAGAACGCCTCTTTTCAGGATGTTAGTTTTGAAAACACGTCAGTGCGATTTATAAGAACTCATTTCTTTGGAGACGTAAATTTTGGAAAAGTTAAATTTGGAGATATTACCTGTGCTGGTATGAAGGTTGGCGGTGTCGCCACTTTCACAGATGCAGAATTTTTGAGCGGCAAAACTATTTTTAACCTGATGGAATTTGAGGGGCCAGTTTTATTTGATGAGACAGAGTTTAGAATTGATGTTTCTTTTACAGGAGCAAAATTTTGCTCCTCAGTAAATCTTGAAAATTCAGAATTTGCACAAGTTCCTGATTTTCGCCGTACTAAGTTAGAGGCTCATTTTACTTTTCATAACCTCAAAATTGATGATGTATTCACAGATGAAAAGAAATACAAATGGCTTGGAAAAGTCAAAAATTCTTCGGATGCTGATAAATTTCGTCGATTGAAAGAAATAGCTATTCAGTCCCGGGATCATGAGCGGGAGCTAGATTTTTTTGCAAAAGAACTTAAAGCCAAGCGATTTTATGAAACTAAAGGTCTGTCTCTTATTCCTAGCTATCTTTACGAATGGACAAGTGATTTTGGACGTAGCCTATGGCGGCCAATATTCTGTCTGATTATGACTGCCGTCTATTTTGGTGAGTTATATGGTGTGCAGGGATTGAAATACGCGACCTCTCCCCTTGAACCACTCTGGAATGGTATGAAACTCTCCCTTGCAATCATGGTCCCGTTTGCTGCGGTTTCTCGGACAGCATTGTTGGAAGCGCGTGATGCTTTATTCGGGCCAGACATCAGTTTCTGGATGTATTTCGCGATGGTGTTTGAGGGTGTTCTTGCCGTGATCTTTATCTTCCTGATCGGCCTAGCGCTCAGAAATCGCTTCCGGATATGACGCGGCGGGTCAGGGTTCCTCGCGGTTGGGTTTGAACTCTTTGGCGAGCAGTTCGGCGCGGGTGATATCGGCTTTGGCCATGCGGCCTTGATAGAGTTTTTGCAATTCGGCCGCGTCCTCTTCCCCCTCATTCGCGGCGAGGATGGCCCATTTCAGCGCCTGAACATCATCCTGTGCGACCCCCTCCCCACTGCCGTAACGCGCGGCGAGTTTGGCCTGCGCCTTGCCGTGGCCTTGCTGCGCCGCCCGCTCAAACCAGGTGAAGGAGGCATCTATATCCGCCGCCGTGCCATAGCCGTCGCGGTAGTTCTTGCCGAGATTATACTGTGCCGCCGCCACGCCGGAATGGGCGGCGAGACGGATGAATTCAAAGGCGCGCGCGGGGATCTCCGGCACGCCGAGGGCATAGCTGTACATCTTGCCGAGGGTATATTGCGATGGCGCGAAATCGGCCTGCGCGGATTTCTCAAGTAGAGCGACGGCTGCCTTTTCCTCCTTCTGGGTCAGCAGGGTCAGCGCGTGGTTATGTTGCGCCGGCGGATAACCGGCTTTGCGCGCCCGGTCGTTCCAATATTCGGCTTTGGCGCCGTCCGGCTCGACCCCGCGCCCCTCCGTATACATGATGGAGAGGTTGAACTGCGCCTCCGGGTTACCTTTCTTCGCCAGATCCTCCCAGATTTCGACTGCCTCGGCGAAGCGGCCCTGCTCGAACAGCTCGCCTGCCGCAAAGCCCTGTGTTTCGCCGTTTATTCGCTCGGCGCGGATCTGGAATAGCGTGATCAGCCCGCCAATTCCTTCGCTCGCGAGGACGGTATTAAAGCCTTCCCGATGGCTGATGGCGACACTTGTGCCATTGATGAGGATATCGATGATCAACGGCGATCCCAAAACCTCCCGCAGGCGCCAGTCAACCAACACCGGTTCGCGCTTCGGGCGGATCAGGCGCGTGGTAACAAAGGTATCGCGGGAGCCTTTTTCCTGAACCTCAAGGATCGTAAACTCATCATCAGGATAGCCGCCGAGCTGACTGCCATATGAATAAAGGTAGAAATCGCGAAACAGATTGAGAAATTCACGCCGTTGATGTTGCGGCAAGTCCGCCCACTCCGGCCCGACGACAAGTTCGGATATAAGCGTGAAATGAAAATGCCGCCCGATGAGCGCCGCGAGATGGGTCTCCCGGGTACGGAGCGGTGTGTCGGTCTGAGAGAGAATTTCCTGCGCCTGCTGTGAAAGCTTAATGATAATGGCCTCGGCGCGTGTCGCTCGCTCCCCGGCGGTCGCAACCATGGGGCCTGCCGCAAGGGACATTATCAGCCCTACCCCAAGCATCGCTATTCGAAAGAGTGCCATCCTTACTTCCCCAACCCCCGGTCGCGCCGATTCATATGATATAGTATGGACTTGGCCGAAAATTGCAAAAGGCTTTATCGGGAAGCGTTCAAGCGGCAGGCGTAACGGAGAGCGGCAGCGCCTTGGGGCAGCGAAGATTCGCGTTTTTGCCATACTCAACTTTATCGGTAGAAAGTGAGATATCGGAGAATGTCTCCAGCAGAGTCTGAAACGCGATCCGTCCCTCCATCCGGGCAAGTTGAAGCCCGGCGCAGATATGATGACCGCTGCCAAAGCTCACATGATGGACGGGATGGCGGTCGAGGCGCAGCTCATCCGGCGCATCGAATCTTTTTGGGTCGCGCCCTGCGGCCCCAAGGGCAAGGAGAACCGTTTCTCCTTCGCGTATCGTCTCTCCGCCAAGGTTGACATCTGTCGCAGCGAGACGCCCGATGAACTGGACCGGGCTGTCATAACGGAGCAATTCCTCGACCGCGTTCGGTATTAACGCCGGATCACGTCTGAGCCGCGCCATTTCTTCGGGATTGCGGATCAGCGCGAGCAAGCCATTGCTCAGCAGGCAGGTCGTGGTCTCATTCCCCGCATTCAGCAGGAGGAGCGTGTTTGCGACGAGTTCGTCCAGGGTCAGCCTCTCTCCATCCTCCTCCGCATGGACAAGGGCGCTTAAAATATCCTCTTTCGGATGATGACGCAGCTCTTCTACCTTACCCTGAAGATAGTCGGTAAAGGCCGCCACCGCCTTTGCGCCAGCATGAAGTTGTTCATCGGAGATATTGGCGTAGAAATTGAGCGCGACGATGGAAAAATCATCGCACCAGGCCTTCACCTGCGCCCGATCCTCCGCCGGAATGCCGACAATTTCGGAAATCACCAGAATAGGAAGCGGAACGGCATATTCGCTCACAAACTCAAGGGAGCCTGATTTAACCGCTGGTGCCAGAAGGTCGCGGGCAAGCTGCTCGATTTGCTTTTCGTAACTTTCCACCGCTGTCCGCTTAAAGGCATAATGCACCAAATTGCGAAGGCGCGTATGAGACGGTTCATCCTGCTGCAGCATCAGATGCGACAGCGTGTTGAAAAGTGGGGTTAGTTCCTCGCCTGCGAACTTGCTGCGAAATTTTGACACCCGATCTTAAGAAAAATGCGCATCCTTAAACGCCTGCGCGACCAGATCATGCTCCAGCACGATCCAAGCATTAAGCCCCTCATCCCAAAATACCGGATGCTTCATGCGCGCTGCCGCGAGGACGGGATAAGGGTTGGCGATATGGTCGAGACTGAAAATCATTGTCGACCCTCCCAAGCCGGATTATCGCCGAGGCAGTGGTGCCCGCACCCGGCACCGACTGGAAAAATCATAACTGCTCATACTGTAACTAAATACATGTTTTAAATCAATAATATGGATATACCGTTGATCATCGTGTAACATAGAATTTCACAGCTTCACAAGACAAAAGGTGGACCAAACGGGGGGGCTGAAAAGGGTGGACTGATGATCTATAAAACCTTGAATCAAATGAAAGCTAAGAACCCTTCTGACGGAAAATATGCCGATGGGCAAGGCCTATGGTTGATAAAGCGGTCCAAAGGCTTCAGTAGCACTCGGAGGATCTAACAAATCCCAGCAAGACATGTCGTGTGCTGACCGTCATGCCGGCGCATGAGTACTAGAGTGCTTCTATTTCACCATGCACCCCGCAATTTGCGGGGTGTTTACTACTATATAGAAATGCTGGATATAATTTTTTTTATGCTACTTGAAAATTAGAATAGGAATACTCATTTCGATTTTAATCCTATAAAACACTCTAAGTGCTAGGAAGATTGAAATATTAACGAAAGTATGATACAATATTATATTGAATGCTTTGATTGGACTAATTTGATGATTGATTCATATATTGGTGGTTTGGTTTGCGGCCCTTTTAAGCCAGTCGACCCTCGTAGGACTTAATTTTATTAGTCTTCGCTCTTAGGGTTTTGATCTGTTCTTCTAAATAATAGTTCTGACTACGTAATGTGGACCTCAAATCCGATTGTGTCGATTTGGTTTAGGTTTTTGACTTCAAATCCTCGCTTTCTATCGTCGTTTTCATTGAGCAGTGTAATATCTTCGTCCTTTAAATAGGTAACGTGGTATTGCGAAATTGTGTAAGCTTCATGATCTAGTTCGAAAATGATTTTCAAGCGATCAATTTCGGTAACAGTATTTGGTAGCATATAAGTGCCTGTGTCCTTGTAATCTCTCAAAAGTTTCGCAAACCCTCCCGGCCACAGATAACTCCACGTCAATTTTGAACTCCCAGATTCAACTTTTTTGTTCAAGCGCAATTTTATACTCTTGGCATACTTCTCATCGCGAATCCATTCGATTTGGTCGTTTGATATATTCTCACCATCTTGTTTGACTTTAAGATTTAGTTTTTCTCTATCTGGGCATGGATCACTAAATTGATCAATTCCAAATGAAAGAAAGATGTCCTCAATTTTAGATCCCGATCGTGGTGTAATTGATCGGCTGCCCTCTTCCCTTAGATCACCAGCGCTTGTCATTATGTATTTGATCGTTTCAGAACATTTTTCGATTGGAGATTTTAGCTGACGTTTCTTACTTATTACACGCGATTCAATAAACCTATTGTCGCGGGCTCTATAGTTATTAAAGCTCACTAAAAATCTATCATCATATACTAAAATTGAGTAAAAATGAGTATGAAGTGACAACGGTCGGCCCTCATCTTTTTTTGTTATTTTTGTGGCAGTTCCCGCTGACAATATTGGGATAGCGTCGCCACCGAGACCCACAACACTAACAAGAGTATACAAAAAATATACATGTTAAAGAAATGAAGGTT
>CALEMG010000141.1 GCA_937910835.1 uncultured Alphaproteobacteria bacterium
AAATGGCCGCGTAGTTCTACAAGCGAACCCCATTAAAAATGGGAGCATTACCGTTACTTCTATCAAGGTCGCGCCAGTTTCAAACTGGGGGAGGTTTGGGGATACCTGAATTTGTCCGGTAAGCACGCTATCGCACCGCAGTTCTATTCCGACCTTCCGTTTCGAGATGGGCTAGCCCGGGTCAAATACCCGGCAGATGGAAACTCTTGGGACCGCTACTCTTACGTTGATCGCGAAGGTTCTGTCGTTTGGCACCAAGAAGACAAAAGCTAACCAAGTTCCATGGTTTTGTTGAACAGCAGCCGTTCATTCAACGCGCAGCATCTGTCAAAGTGGGCTCGTTCGTTGAATCCGCCGCGCTACGCGCGAAAGGCAGCTTTGCCGGAGAAATCGCTTAGAGGGGGATTTAGCACTCAGCCGCACTCGACCCCCGCAAGGCGGTTGGTTCTGGCCGCACTTTGCTCGCTCTCTGAGAACACTTCCGCCGAATGGGCCTGCTGTTGCTATGGTGGAGGTTGATCCAAATATTGGTGCTGCTCTGCTCTACCGAGACCATAGTTGATTTTATGTTCAACGGATTTGTATTTTGTTGAACATCGAGTTATGCTCAACAAAAATATGTAACGTTGAACATGATAATTAACCGTCATTCTAC
This sequence comes from uncultured Alphaproteobacteria bacterium, assembly GCA_937910835.1. GTDB lineage: Bacteria > Pseudomonadota > Alphaproteobacteria > Sneathiellales > Sneathiellaceae > Sneathiella. Next base: position 656 of record CALEMG010000141.1, read on the forward strand.
GATCGCCCATGCGGCCTATCACGACCTTTTGGCATCGCTGAAAGACGAAGCGGTCTCGGCCGTGCAAGGCACGCCAACGAAAGTTAACCGTAACGGCAAGGCTTATTGGTACGATAGCTACCGGATCGGGGCGGCAGTCAAGAAAACTTACATCGGTGAGGATACAGCTGAATTGCAAGACCGTCTTGCTCGACGTGATACCTTGCGAGAAGAAGCAGCTGGCCGTGCCGAAAATCGCACGCGGTTGATCCGTATTCTTCGCGCAGAGGGCTTTTTGCGGCTGGATGCCGGCACGGGCAGCTTACTTTCAGCCATGGCGCGGGCCGGAGTTTTCCGGCTCGGAGGGACGATTGTTGGGACGCATGCCTTTCGCCTCTACGAGGGCGAGTTGGGCATTCGCTACGGATTTGAGCAAACGGCCCAAACCCGTGATATGGATATCGCAAGTTTCGAGAGGCTGTCTTTGGCGCTTGAGGATACAGTATCCCCACCCTTGATTAACGTCTTTCGTGACTTTGACTTTGACCCGGTACCCAGTTTGCAAAACGAAAGCGTATGGCGGTGGAAGCAGACCCAACGCGAGCTTATGGTGGAATTCCTCACTCCATCATTTGAGCCTGATGAGACAATCCGTCCGCTGGCTGCTCTAGGAGTAAATGCGCACTCACTGCACCACTTGAACTATTTGATCGAGAACCCGATCCTTGCTGCGGTTCCTTATCGCAGCGGCGTACTAGTGCAGATCCCCCAACCGGAACGTTTTGTAATTCATAAATTGATCGTGTCCGACAGGCGCAGGGCAGGGGATCGAATAAAAGCGGCCAAAGATCGAGCACAGGCAGCATTTTTGATACCTATGCTGGCCGAGGACCGTCCTGGCGAATTGGCTGAGGCCTACCGCATTGCCTTCGATAGCGGGCCAAGATGGCGCGAACGGTTGGATGCATCACTTGAAAGGATGCCTGAAGTGCGGGCGACGCTAGAGGGATTATTGAATTAATTGATCAGCGCTGATTGGAGGAACAGGTTGATGCGGATTGCCCCGCGAAAACCAAGGATACATGAAGTTCTGAGCTACCCCCCGATAGTTGGACGTTGAAGAAACTATTTCGTAGAGCAGTTCTTCCTTGCGCGACTGGTTTATTCTCAAATTAGAGTAATATGACGGCGTATCATTATAATTAGTGATGAAACCATAATTGATAGGCTCGCTACGGTATTTGGGACCAAAACGTAATCAAACACTAAAAAGGGTCCCTTATGGTAGATCCAGTAGGAACATCGAGTTCAGCCGTCGCAAACAATCCCGTAGCCCCGCCAAGGACTGACGATGCCTCGACTTCCGGGGCGAACCGTGCAGCTGCCGCGTCTAAGGGAAACGCTGGCTCTTTCGCGAAAAACTTATCACTTGAGGTTGTCCCTTTAGAGGGGCCGCTGGCGGAGACCATCGATTTGTCTGAATTGCCAGATGATGGCGACTTTTCCGTTCGCGGCAAGCAAATCAAGGTGGGTTTGCGTCCTGTTGCCGACGAGGCGCAGATGTTGCTTCGGCCAATTTTTCAGTCCCCTACGGATCCAAATGCTCCTCATCCGAAATTGAAGCAGCCAGCGGGTTTGGCTCGGAAGAATGTGCCAGAGAGTTACTTGGTTCAAAACGATTCGGCGCTGAGGAAAGTGTTTTCAGAGGCCCTTCCTGGCATCGACGCCATGCTCAAAAACCCTGCGCTCCGCCGGGAGAAAGAAGAAAAGTACTTTACCATTGTAGATCAGATCTCCCCTGAACATCGCAGAGCGGACACGCAGTTTGCAAAGACGCTGGGTATAAGAGGCGTCGTGGCGAAAGAAGACATCCCCGCAGGGACGGCTCTTATTTACAGCGCGCAGTATCTGAGCGCTTCTGAATGGAAAAAACTGCATAAAGATCTGTCAAATCTCTTAGTTGAGAGCGGCATGCCTAAGCAGTACGCAAATAAGGCGGCGGCCAACCGTTTGGTATCTTATTCTTGGGCAGGTGTCCTTGATGTTGCTTCGAACAACGAAAAAGATGGGTATGAATTAAGCGCATATGGCGCTGGCAACGTTACAGCTTTTGTCAATCATGACGAAGACAATCCCCTAATGTTTCCTGAATATCTTGATACGCTTGATGAAGATGGCAACACAACTGCTTCGCTTGTGGCGTATATTGCCGCCAAGGATATTCCCAAAAATACTGAAGTCACCACAGATTATGGGGATTTGTATAATTTTCAGACGCAAATGTACTCCTTGCTTCCGCGAACGCCGTTTGAAATTGCAAGAATGAAATCTGTAGAGACGAAAGGCGAGCCAACGTTGACGACGCCCCCACAATCGCCAAATGTTGCTTTGCCGGACCCACATACACTTGAAAATGAAGAGATTGGTTTAAGAGACACCATTTCATCGGCAGACGAAGATCTCGGCGAAATTCCGGATAGATCGACACGCAAACACCGCTTGGAAAGAGCAGACGATAATCCATTTGCACTGGCTGCCAAGAAGCTACGCATTGATCGATCCGCTGCTGGAGTTGCTCATGTTACGAGGGTACCACAAAGTGGAACAGTAGATGGCCACTCGTCGGCAATTCCCCAAGAAGGACAAACTCTGGAAGGAGGGGTTGAATCTTCGACCCATAGTACATCAACCAACGCCTTTGATCCGTACGTGCCGAAACGGAAACGATTGACTCTCGAGTAGTCATACAAACTTGATGA
>CALEMG010000142.1 GCA_937910835.1 uncultured Alphaproteobacteria bacterium
CTGCCGTCTGTCGGGCCCGGCCAATGTTCTGGTAATGCCCGGCCTGCATTCAGCCAATATTGCGTCGAAACTGATGCCCGTTCTGGGTGAGAGCAAGGTGATCGGACCGCTGCTTGTTGGCCTGTCAAAACCAGTGCAGATTGTCCCCATCGGCGCGACTGTTTCGGATCTCGTTAATATGGCGGCATTGGCTGCGCATGAGGCCAGTCAGTAACGAACTCTGTGCGTTTCAGTCGTATAGCCGCTGATGCAGCTTTCTGTGGGCAACCCAGAAAGCTGCGGCGCTGAACACAATGATATAGCCGATATGCAGGCAGATGGCGGTGATGTCCAATTCCGTCCCGGCAGTCAGCGGGCGGATGGCCGCGACCAGATGTGTCATGGGAAAGAACCAGGCAAAATACTGGATAAAATCCGGAAAACGACCAATGTCGAAGAACACACCGCAAAATACGAACATGGGCGTCACCCAGAACGTAAAGAAATAGCTGAAAAACTCGTATCCCTTGGCATAGGCGGTCGCGACCAATCCTGCGCAGGCAAAACAGATTGATCCCAAAAACACTATTGGCAGAGTGAGAAGCGGTTCAAAGGAAGTCGGGACGCCGCCCCACATCCAGCCAACAATCAGGACGCAAATGGCAGAGAACAGGGCTTTTACCGAAGCCCAGAGAATTTCTCCCATCATTAATTCAGCAAGTGTAACCGGCGTTGAAAGAATGGCATCCCAATTTTTCTGCAGAAAATATCGGGTGAAGGCACCGATTGATGTCTCGAAACTCGCGGCGAAGGCAGCCGAATAACCGATCATACCGGCGACAACGAAGGTGAGGTAGCTCATGCCCGACATTGTGTCGATGAAGGAACCCATACCAAAGCCAAAGGCGAACAGGAACAGGATGGGGTTGGCAACGTTTGAGACAAGCGAAGAGCCGAGCAACTTTCTAAACACCCGATACTGGCGATCATACACTGCCAACACGTAAACAGATTCTGGCATTTTCATCGGGCTTAATTCTCTCTCAGTTTTCGCCCGGTCAGGCGCAGGAAAACATCCTCAAGGTTAGCGGGGCGGTGTAGATAAATGGCCTCTTCGGGCAAGGCCGCGATGAATTCTGCGGTGTCGTCTACAAAATAAAGCACGGAATCGCCGATATCCTCCTGATCCCACCGGTCTTCCGGGGGAGCGGCGAGAGTTGGCTTTTGTACTTCGAACACAAACCCTATCACATGGCGGGCGATCAATTCCTCCGGCGTGCCCTGATCGAGGACCGTGCCGTTATCAATGACGACAATCTGGTCACAAAGCCGTTGTGCTTCATCCATATAATGAGTGGTTAGCAGAAGGGTTCGCCCTTCTTTTTTGAGCTCCGTTAGCTGCTTCCAGATGAGTACGCGGGCCTGCGGATCGAGCCCGGTTGTCGGCTCATCAAGGATAACCATTTCAGGGCTGCCAATAAGGGCCCGTGCAATCGTGAGCCGGCGCTTCATGCCACCAGATAGAGCGTTCACCGGCGCAAATTTCTTGTCATTGAGTTGCATGAAATCCAGCAGCTCTGCAACTCGCTGATCAATAGCGGATTTGGATAGCGCAAAATAACGGCCAAAGGCGACAAGATTTTCCTGAACCGTAATGTCCGGATCGAGATTGCTTTCTTGTGGAACCAGACCGATTTTCGCCTTTATCTCCCGGCGCATATCGCTGGCGGGCTCGCCGAATACGTTCAGTTCACCCGAGGTTACCTCCGAGAGCCCCATGATCATGCGCATGGTTGTGGACTTACCCGCGCCATTTGGTCCAAGCAGGCCGAAACATTGTCCCGCCGGTACGGAAAAATCGATTCCCTTGACCACTTCCAGCTTGCCGTATCGCTTAACAAGATTAGTGGCGGTGATGACGGGTGTGCTCTCCATGGGGTCCCTCTTGCGCAATCAGGGCGGGAGAGTATGGAGTTTGAATTCAAAGCGCAAGACTTTGGTCTTCAATATTGGATTTTGCCTATTTTCGGGGCGATTAAGTGTAGGCCGCCTCGACGACGTTCGCGTCATTATTTTCATACACGCCAAGACCAAGAACGGTGCGGTTGACATATGAAAAATAGGAAACTGCCTGATTGATCTCGAGAATTTCGCCATCCGAAAGGCCCGAATTTCGAAGCTCATCGATCATGCTGACGGCAATCTGGTTTGGCCGTGTTGTCAGCAGGTTGGCATAGAGCATCATAGCCAGATCCGGACCAGCGAAAATATGATCCGGCTGGTCTGCTTCCAATGCTGCCCAG
>CALEMG010000143.1 GCA_937910835.1 uncultured Alphaproteobacteria bacterium
TGAGTGAACCAAAGCAGCCCTCCCTGAATGATCAGGAGGAGAATGGAAAAATGTTAAACGAGGCGCAGGGTGATGAAGGCGCAAGCCCGGAAAGCGGCGCGCCTGAAGAGGCAAGCGATGTTGATATCATTGCTGAAAAAGATGCCGAGATTGCCGATCTGAAGGACAAGCTGCTCAGGGCAATGGCGGATGTCGAGAATATGCGCCGCCGGGCCGAGCGTGAAAAACAGGATGCCCATACTTATGCGGTAACAAAATTCGCCCGCGACATTCTGGGAGTTGCTGACAATCTTCGGCGTGCAATCGAAAGCATTCCGGACACCGCGCGCGAAAATGCAGATGTTAAGAATGTTCTGCCCGGCATTGAAATGACGGAATCGGAACTGCTCAACACGCTGGAAAAACACCAGATCCGGAAAATCGACCCCAAAGGCGAAAAATTCGACCCGAACCTACATCAGGCAATGTATGAGATTGAGGACCCGTCGGTACCATCGGGAACCGTCCTTCAGGTGACGCAGGCCGGCTTTTTGATTGCCGACCGGCTTCTACGGCCAGCCATGGTCGGGGTGTCAAAGGGCGGTCAGAAGCACGCCGAAACCCATGTCGATGAGCAGGTGTAACCTGACAGTTGGCAGTTACACCTTTTGCGCTGCGGGGCGACGACGCCCCCGGTAGCCATCCACGCTATAGATAATCAAGCCGAGCCAGATCAGCGCAAAAGCGAACAACCGCGACTGATCGAACGGTTCGTTATAAATATATACTGCGATAACCACATGCATGGTCGGCGCCAGATACTGCAAGATACCGATTGTCGTGAATTTGAGGTACTTTGCTGCGGTCGTGAAAAGAATAAGTGGTGTTGCCGTCACCACGCCCGTCCCGATCAGTAACAACAGACTTTCAAAATCCACGAGAAATCCGGTTGTTGTCTCTGTGGCTACTCCAGGCTCCGCCGTAAACGTCAGGTACAGCAAAAAACCGAGCGCCGCCGGAAACAACAATGTCGTCTCGACGACGAGACCAACCGCACTGTCGACCCCCGTCTTCTTGCGGAGCAGGGCGTAAAAGCCAAAGGAAAAGGCGAGCACCAGAGCAATCCAGGGCAAATGGCCAACCTGTATCGTCAAAATAGCAACCGCCGCAACAGCACATAGAATGGACACCATCTGCCATTTATTGAGCCGCTCCCCCAGAAAGATCATACCGAGCAGGATATTGACCAAGGGGTTAATATAGTAACCGAGGCTGCCTTCCAGAATGCGATCATTAGAGATGGCCCAAACGAAGGTCAGCCAGTTCCCGCCGATCAGCACCGTCGTCAACATAAAAATATACAGTCGACGCGGGTCCCGGTAAATCTCCAGAAACTGGTCGATTTTGCGGGTCGACGCGATCAGCAGCAAAACCAGCACCGACGACCAGATGATGCGATGGGAGATAATCTCTATCGGGGAAACATGCGAGAGCCATTTGAAATACATCGGAGACCAGCCCCAGACGATAAAGGCACCAAGTGCACTCAATAGTCCACGGGTTTCGTCAGGCGAGAAAAAGCTGGAGGCGGCACTGCTGCCGCGATTGGGTGGCTCAGTTGTCACATGAATTCTCAGTAGTGATCTATTACAATCTCGTCTATTGCACGTATCAGAGCCCTCTGACAAGGTAAAGCGAGGATTAAACATGGCAGCCATGCTTAGGCTTTGTGCGGTATCTGTTATACAGGAATTCACAATTATGTCGGCGCCCGGCCACTCAGGCCCTTGCACTGAATTTGTTTAGAAATTATATACACGGCAACAGCCATACACGTTTTAAATCCTGGGGATCGCCGTGGTGCATGAACTGGCTATAGTGATCTGCCAATATTAAAGAGGATATGATGGCTAAAGTAATCGGAATTGACTTGGGAACGACCAACTCCTGCATCGCCGTTATGGACGGCAAGAATGCAAAGGTCATTGAGAATTCGGAAGGCGCACGGACGACCCCATCGATGGTCGCCTTTACGGAAGACGGCGAAAAGCTTGTTGGACAATCTGCAAAGCGCCAGGCGGTAACGAATCCGCAAGATACTTTCTTCGCAATCAAGCGGCTTATCGGTCGCCGATTTGACGACAAGACCACCCAAAAAGATAAGACGATGGTCCCTTACGAGATCGTCAAGGCCGACAATGGCGATGCCTGGGTCGAATCCCGCGGCGAAAAATACTCCCCGAGCCAGATTTCAGCTTTCATCCTTCAGAAAATGAAGGAAACGGCAGAAAGCTATCTTGGCGAAACTGTCAGCCAGGCCGTGATCACCGTTCCCGCCTATTTTAACGACGCACAGCGTCAAGCAACCAAGGATGCGGGCAAGATTGCCGGCCTTGAAGTCCTGCGTATCATCAACGAGCCGACGGCGGCCGCCCTTGCCTACGGCATGGATAAGTCAAATCAGACAGTTGCGGTTTATGACTTGGGTGGTGGTACGTTTGACGTCTCCATCCTTGAAATCGGTGACGGTGTCTTTGAAGTACGCTCCACCAACGGTGACA
>CALEMG010000144.1 GCA_937910835.1 uncultured Alphaproteobacteria bacterium
AGTGACCGTCACCACCTCAAGCTCAGCAAGATCTAGCGAACCAAGAGCGGCAGCATAAGCATCCCCGGCTTCTGCGAAAATCAAGCCGGGCTCAGTCAGTTCCAAGGCATATTGCAGCTTGGAAAAATCTGGACCCATCAATGAATAAGACGGAGAGCAGGCTGTAACCGGCACACCAACCTGAAGTGCCGCCACTTTCAGGATCGCATGAGAGAAGCTGTTCCCCGACATAATCATAATGGATTTTTCCGGTCCATATCCGTTCGCCAACAAATAACTACTGACCTGATCCGCCTCATCCTGAAGGCGCTGGTAGGTAAGTTCCGGCCAGTCGCCTTCGGGTCGGCACTGCACAAGAAAGGGGCGTTCCGGATACTCCGCTGCCGCCCGCCGGAAATAGGTCCCGATATTGGTCAAATACTCGCCAAGCGGGATATTACTTTTGACTATCCAGCTTCCGTCGTCAGTTTGAGCGATCGAAATATCTGGAATCGGCCGATTAAATGACCGAAATGGAATAGAAGATGACATATAGGGAACAAACTCCGTTGATTTTTTTGTTCTATTTTAGGCACCGGACTGTTATTGTAAGAATACTGACAAATTGTTGTAATAATTGCCAGCGATAGACGCGAAAAAGTATAAAAATAAAAAGGTGGGAGGCGGATGATTCAATCAACACCCGTCACGGTGGCGTCAGACAGGGCCAGTAAACGCAAGGAAGAAAAGCGCAATCGGCTACTGGCGGCTGCCCGCAAGCTCTTCGTCAACAAGGGTTATCACGAAACAAGACCTCAAGATATTGCCAAGGAAGCAGACGTTGCCCATGGCACCTTCTATAGCCATTATACGGACAAGCGGGAAATTTTCCTCGACTTCGCGAACAGCGCACAGGAGGATTTGCACTCCTATGTTCATTCACGCATTCCGAAAGTCGACAGTTTCGAGGAATATATCCGCTACAGCCTGACGGTCATTCAGGAATTTGCTGAGCAAAACCCGGGCCTGCTCCGCTCCGCCCTTGTGGACACCAAAGTCTTCGACCCGACGGATTCAACGTCGAAGGAAGTGCGCAGCAAGTTCGCAGCGGGCTTTATCGCACAGCTTAAGAACGGACGGCTGAAAGGCGAGCTCTATGAAGACATCGATCCGGACCTGATCGGTCACGCCATGATGGGCCTGATCCAGTTTTCCGCGCCAATGGCCTATCGCAAGGGGCAAAGCCGACAGGAATATGTCGACCATTTGAGCCGTTTCCTGACAAGAGCACTCGTCAAGTCGCCAAAAAATCTGAAATAGCTAGCCCCATGGCCCTTTCTTGGGGCGCGGTCGATCGGGAGGGATATCGGTATAGGGCGTGGAGCCGCGCGATATCTGTTTCTTGAACATCCCCTCATGGGAATAACGATCTTTGTGACCGGTGCGGATACGCCGCCCGCCCGATGGCACCAGTGATTTAGCCAATTCTTTAAGCCTTGCAACACGATTTGCTGTCGATGGATGGGTCGAGAAAAGCTTGTCCGCCCGCTGCCCATGGAGGGGATTGACGATAAACAGGCTGGCCGAAGCCGGGTTTTTCTCCGCCGGGATATTCTCAATACCACGCGCGGTACTCTCCAGCTTCTGTAGCGCACTTGCCAGCCATTCCGGATTACCGCATATCTCCCCACCGATATGATCCGCGGAATATTCCCGGGTCCGGCTGATGGCCATCTGCACCAACATTGCGCCAAGGGGCGCGAGGATCATAATCGCGAGAGTGCCGATAATACCTCCCCGGTTATCACGGCTGCCCCCAAAGAAAAGGGCGAAGTTGGCCAGCATACTGATTGCGCCGGCAATCGTTGCGGTTATCGTCATGGTCAAGGCATCGCGGTGCTTGATAAGCGCAAGCTCATGGGCGAGAACGCCGGCTGTTTCCTCCTCATTCAGGATTTTCATCAGCCCACTGGTCACCGCAACAGCGGCATTTTCCGGGTTGCGGCCCGTTGCAAAGGCGTTGGGCTGCGGATTATCCATGATAAAGACTTTCGGCATGGGAAGCTCCGCCCTCGCCGCCAGATCCTCCACCAACTGGTAGAGCCCGGGTGCTTCGGATCGACCAACTTGGCGCGCGCCATACATCTTGAGGACCATCTTGTCCGAATTCCAATAGGCAAAGCCGTTCATCACGACTGCCACCGCCAAGGCAATCAGCATTCCTGTCATCCCGCCAAGCATAAAGCCAACGGCCAGAAACAACGCGGTAATGGCAGCAATCAACAACCCGGTCTTAAAATAATTCATGTCCCTCATCCAACAGACATACCTTCACAGGCGCCCTTAATATGTATTGGAGATAAGCGAAAGATCAAGCGGCGGCGCAAAATACGGCGAACATAAAATAACCCCGAAATTGCCGTTTTTCCGTCACAACGAACCACCAAATGACAATTTACCGGTTAGTTAGTAATTAACTGGCTGCCGGCAAGTCTAGGGAGGAAGTGCCGTCCTTGCCAATTTTACCCCGATTGGACCGGGACGGCACAGTCGATTAACTAGTAGCGTACCAAGCCGGCAGGATGGCAGACCTGCCGGCTTTTTGGCTTGATTACTGTTCGGCCAGAACCTCACCGGAGGTCATTTTAGCGATCAAGCCCTTGATTGCGGTCACGGCTTCTCCCCCTTTTGTGCCATCAGGGCCACCGGCCTGCGCCATATCAGGTCGGCCGCCGCCGCCCTTACCCCCAAGTGCTTCGGAGCCCGCACGAACCAAATCCACAGCACTCAATTCCTTGGTCAGGTCATTGGTAACACTCACAACGATGGAGGCTTTACCCTCGTTGCTGCTAATCAGGACGATGACGCCACTTTTAAGCTGCTTCTTGATCTCATCAGCCATGGGTTTCAGGTCTTTCGGCGGCACATCGTCGAGCAACCGTGCCATCAGCGAGATATCGCCAACTTTTTCGGGCACCTCCGCCGCGCCGCCACCTCCGCCGCTTACCAATTTCTTGCGCGTATCGGCAAGCTCGCGCTCGAGCTTTTTGCGCTCTTCCAGCAGGCTGTGAATTCGGGTTCCAAGATCATGCGGTGCAATTTTCAGGGTCGCAGCGGCATCGGCCAGGATTCTCTCCCGCTCGTTCACATAGTCAAGCGCTGCCTCCCCGGCGACAGCCTCAACCCGACGCACCCCGGCGGCAAGTCCCCCCTCACTGATAACTTTCAGGAACCCGATATCGCCCGTGCGCGCGACATGAGTGCCACCGCAGAGCTCCGTTGAATAGTTTCGGCCTGGACCTTTTTGCTCATCCGGTCCGCCCATGGAGACAACACGGACTTCATCGCCATATTTTTCACCGAAGAGCGCCATGGCGCCGGCCTTGATCGCCTCCTCCGGTGTGGACAGTTGGACATCGACATCGGCATTTACCCGAATACGGTCATTGACCATCTTCTCCACCTCGGCGATCTCAACCGCCGTCATCGGCTTTTGATGGGAAAAGTCAAAGCGCAGCCGGTCTTCCGCTACGAGGGAACCTTTCTGCGTCACATGATCGCCGAGCGTTTGGCGCAGCGCCTCATGCAACAAATGAGTTGCCGAATGATGGGCGCGCAGGCGGTTACGACGACGGTGATCAACATGGGTTTCCACCACATCATCGACCTTTAGCTCGCCCTTCGCAATCTGGCCCATATGAATAAAAAGGTCCTGCTTCTTTTGGGTATCTTTCACCACCATGGCAAAGCCATCCGCGGTTTTCAGCATACCGTGATCGCCTTCCTGACCGCCGCTCTCGCCATAGAAGGACGTCTGGTTGAGAACGACCATGACCTCATCGCCTTGCGCCGCGCGGTTCACTTCCTCGCCATCCTTGATGATCGCCTGAACCTTGCCTTCCGCGGTTTCTGTCTGATAACCCAGAAATTCCGTCGCACCCACCTTTTCATGCAGATCGAACCAGAGCGTATCCGTCGCGGCCTCCCCGGAGCCGGACCAGGCAGCACGGGCGGCTTCCTTCTGCTTTTTCATGGCGGCATCGAAGCCAGCCTCATCCAGCTCACGTTTCTGACCGCGAAGAATGTCTTTCGTAAGATCAAGCGGGAAACCAAAAGTATCATAAAGCTTGAAGGCCACATCGCCCGGGAGCGGATCGCTGCCACCCAGCTTTTCCGTTTCATCGCCAAGCAGCTTGAGGCCACGATCCAGCGTTTCCTTAAAACGGGTTTCTTCCAGCTTCAAGGTCTCGGAAATCAACGATTGCGCGCGCGCGAGTTCCGGGAAAGCGTCGCCCATTTCATCAACCAGTGTCGGCACCAATCTGTGAACCATCGGCTCCTTCGCACCCAACATATGCGCATGGCGCATGGCACGGCGCATGATCCGGCGGAGCACATAACCTCGCCCTTCGTTCGACGGCAGCACGCCATCGGCGACAAGGAAGGAGGACGAGCGCAAATGATCGGCAATCACACGGTGGGACATCTTGAATTCCCCATCTGCCGCAATGCCTGAGATATCGGCCGATGCCTCGATAATATGGCGCATCAAATCGATGTCATAGTTGTCATGCTTGCCCTGCAGGACGGCGGTCACTCGCTCTAGTCCCATGCCCGTATCAATGGACGGACGCGGCAGATTCTCGCGTTTGCCATCCGCCAGTTGCTCAAACTGCATAAAGACGAGGTTCCAGATCTCGATAAAACGGTCGCCATCTTCATCAGAACTGCCGGGCGGTCCGCCGGGGATGCCTTCCCCATGATCGAAGAAAATTTCCGAGCAAGGACCGCAGGGGCCCGTATCGCCCATAGACCAAAAGTTATCCGACGTCGCGATGCGAATGATCCTATCGTCGGAGAGGCCCGCAATTTTCTTCCAGTGGTCGGCGGCCTCGTCATCGTCATGATAAACGGTAACCAACAGCTTTTCTTTTGGCAGGCCGAATTCCTTTGTTAGCAGATTCCAGGCAAGTTCAATCGCCTGGTCCTTGAAATAGTCGCCAAAAGAGAAATTCCCCAGCATCTCGAAAAAGGTGTGATGGCGTGCCGTATAACCGACATTCTCAAGGTCATTGTGCTTGCCGCCTGCACGCACGCATTTCTGCGTCGTCACGGCACGGTTATAGGGGCGCTTCTCCTGACCGGTGAAGACGTTCTTAAACTGCACCATGCCTGCATTGGTGAACAGCAACGTTGGATCGTTTCGTGGCACCAGCGGCGAGCTCTCCACCTTTTCATGACCATTCTTCGCAAAATAGTCCAGAAAGGAGCTGCGTATTTCTTTTGTCGTACTCATTTTGCCATTTCCGTTCACCTAAGCAGAAAAATGCGGCATATAGGCCGCATTGATGCCGCTTTTTAACCCGCCCTGCATCCGCTGTCCAGTTGGATTGCCCTAGCAAAGCGCGGACGAGCCTGCTATTGAATAGGTAATCTTTTTTACCTGATGAACAATAATAATAACATGGAACCGATACGTGACATTCATTGATAAAGACCCTGCAACCGCCATCGACCTGATCAAAGACGGATTTGAAAAGGCGGGATATATCTGCGATCGCCATATCGCCACCTCTATCTATTTATCGCAAAAGCTCGATAAACCAATCCTGGTCGAGGGTCCTCCGGGCGTTGGCAAGACGGAACTCGCGAAAGCAGCCTCCGAAATTCTGGCAGCACCGCTGATCCGGCTGCAATGCTATGAGGGGCTGGACGAATCAAAAGCGCTCTATGAGTGGAAATATGGCAAGCAGCTTCTCTATACCCAGATCCTGAAGGAAAAACTTGGCGACCTTCTGGAAGACGCTGTTGGGTTAGAGCAATCCATGGACAAGCTCCACCAGTTTGGCGACAGCTTTTACTCGGAAAAATTTCTGGAGGCGCGGCCACTTCTGCAGGCGCTCAAGTCAGAGGTTAAAACCGTCCTGCTGATCGATGAAATTGACAAATCGGATCATGAGTGCGAGGCGTATTTGCTGGAAATTCTCTCTGAGTACCAGATTTCCGTTCCCGAGATCGGCACTATCAAAGCGAAAACGAAACCGCTCGTTTTTCTTACCAGTAACAACAGCCGGGAAATGAGTGACGCGCTGAAACGCCGTTGCCTGCATCTTTATATTCCCTTTCCCGATGCCTCTCTGGAGCGACGGATCATCCAGACTCGGGTGCCAGAACTGGAAGAAAACTTGCGCAATCAACTCGTCTCCTTCGTACAACAGCTTCGCACGCAGGATCTGAAAAAACTCCCGGCGGTCAGCGAAACCATCGACTGGGCGCGCACCTTGATGCTGCTCCATGCGGACACGCTCGATGTGGATCTTGTGCGCAACACACTTAATATGCTGCTCAAATTTGAAGAAGATATCGACAATATGTATAGCGAGGTGCCGAAATTTATCGCTGCCGCGCGTAATGAAAGAATGTAATGGACAAGGCGCTCGCAGATTTTGTTGAGATGCTGCGCTATTCGGATGTGCCGGTGTCGATCAGTGAAAGTGTCGATGCCGCCGAGACCGTGCGCTTGTTCGGTTACAAGGATCGCGGACTTTTAAAGACCGCGCTTGCGCAGGTGATGGCGAAGACGATCGACGAGCAGGAGAATTTCGAGCGGTGCTTCGACGAATTTTTCAGCTACCAGGTCAATCCGGACCTTGCGCCGGAAGAGACGCTCGAAGAGGATGGCGAGGACAGTCAGGATACAGACGAAAGCGCTGATTCATCACCTGAGAACACACCGGCAAATGACGACGAAAGCGCGCCCAATCCGGCATCCGGAGGCGGTGAAGGCGGCGGCGGTTTTTCCGGCGAACAGAGCGAGAGCGGCTCGGCATCTCCGCTCCTCGATATGCTGGAGCGAAATGACCGGACCGAACTCACCATGGCCATGACAGCGGCGGCGAGCGAAGCCAATCTTCGCAATATCGTCCTGATGACCCAGCGGGGGCTTTTCACTCGCCGGATTATGGAAGGTATGGGCCTTGATGAAGTTAATCGGGAAATTTCCCGCCGCAATCAGGAGGGCGATGCCGAGGGAGCAGACCGGCTTTCAGGACGGCTGGAACTTCTCTTCGATGCGGTCCGCGATATGGTGGAGCGGCAGCTTGCCCTTACCAGCAGCGGCAAGGCCAAGCAGTTTCGGCAGGATATCTTAAAAAATGTCCGCCTCTCCAATGTCGAGCATCGCGACTTCAAATATATGCGCCAGCTGGTCCAACGTATGGCGAAACGCCTAACCGACATGAACTCACGTGTTAAAAAGGTGAAGAAACGGGGCCATCTCGATATTCGCAAGACCATGCGCCGCAATGTGGCCTATGACGGCATCCTGTTTGAAACCCACTGGAAGCAGAAGCATAAGGACCGGCCAAAGGTGCTGGCGGTTTGTGACGTGTCCGGCTCTGTTGCGGCGGTTGCGCGCTTCCTGCTGCTGTTCCTCTACAGCCTCAATGAAGTGCTGCCGAAGGTTCGCTCCTTCGCCTTTTCCGGCGACCTTGGTGAAATTACCGACGAATTTGACCGCCTCGGACCGGAAGAAGCCATTCCCTTCGCCATTGAAAAATATGGCGGACGGTCAACCGATTACGGCCGGGCGCTCGAGGATTTCAAGGAACTCTGCCTTGATGAGATCGACAACCGGACGACGGTTATTTTCCTCGGTGATGGTCGCTCCAACGGGGCGGATCCGCGCATCGACATTCTGAAGGAAATCAAGCTTCGGGCGAAAAGAGTTATCTGGCTCAACCCGGAACGAAAGTCGGTCTGGGGATCGGGGGATTCGGAAATGCTTCGCATTGCGCCCTATTGCACCACCGCCGAGACCTGTAATTCGCTGAACAAGCTGGAACTTATCCTCCGCGATCTGCTAAAAAGCAATTAAGGGCGTTTTACCGGACGATAGGAGTTTAACTGAATGTTCGCTGATGTTTCCCTGCCGCTTTTGATCGGCCTGATCGTGGCGCTTGCCGGAACGGGTATTGTCGGCGGCATTCTCGCCGGGCTTCTTGGCGTCGGCGGCGGCATTGTTATTGTGCCGGTGCTTTATAACATCTTACCCTTTTTCGGCGTGGATGAAAGCATTCGCATTCACGTCGCCATCGGCACCTCCCTCGCGACCATCATTCCAACCTCGATTTCCTCTGCCCGCTCCCATTACAAGAAGGGTGCCATCGATATCGATTTGCTTAAAAGCTGGGGGCCGGTGATTTTTATCGGAGTTATTATCGGAACGATCGTTGCCGGATATGCCAATGGGCATCTCTTGACACTTGTCTTTGCGACACTCGCACTCATTGTTGCCGCAAATATGGCCTTCCGACCGGATAATGTGCATATCTCCGAAAGCCTCCCGAAAACACCGTTCAAGCAGTTGATCGCACTCTTTATTGGCGGATTTTCTGCAATGATGGGTATTGGCGGCGGCACTTTTACGGTGCCGATCCTCACGCTCTTTAACTATCCAATCCGCAAGGCCGTCGGGACGGCGGCAGCCATCGGTCTGATCATCGCCGTACCCGGCACGATCGGTTTTCTGATTTCCGGTCTGGACGCCGCAAAATTGCCGCCTGGCAATATCGGATATGTCAATATTCTGGGTTTTTTGGTGATTTTCCCGATGGCCGCCCTCTTCGCCCCGCTTGGCGCGAAAATAGCCCATCAGATCAACGCAAGCCTGCTTAAAAAAGCCTTCGCCTTATTCCTGTTCCTGACCTCCGCGCGGATGTTCTACAGCTTGTATGGATGATGGAGGCAGCGCTGGCGAAT
>CALEMG010000145.1 GCA_937910835.1 uncultured Alphaproteobacteria bacterium
CGATTTCGGGATAACCCCGGCCTGGGGACTGATCCTGATTGTCCCCTTCGGCCTGATCTGCGGTCTTGCGGGAACGCTGTTCGTGCGCGCGATCTATTGGGCGGAGGATCGGTTTGACGCCATGCCCGGCAACTACTACAGCCGCCATATGCTCGGTATGCTGATCGTCGGGATCATGATCTATCTGATGCAGCGTTACGCCGGGGAATATTATCTGGAAGGCGTTGGTTATGCGACCATTCTGGATGTGCTGACAAAGGCCCTCTCCGATCCGTGGTTCCTGCTATTGTTGTTTGCGCTGAAACTGGTGGCGACATGCCTCACGCTCGGCTCCGGCGCCTCGGGGGGCGTATTTTCCCCGTCTCTTTACATGGGCGCAACGCTCGGCGCGGCGTTCGGTAGCGTGGCTCATGCCGTTTTTCCGGAAACGGGTATCGGCATTCCTGTCTTTGCCATTGCCGGTATGGCGGCGATGGTCGGTTCAACCACCGGAGCGATCTTTACCGCCATCGTCATGCTGGCGGAAATGGCCGGCGATTATAACACGGCGCTGCCGACTATTCTGTGTGCGACAACGGCCTATGCCCTGCGCCGGAAACTCTCGCCCGCCAGCATCTACACATTGAAGCTTAACCGGCGCGGCCATGCAGTACCGGAGGGAATGAATTCCGCTTTTCTTGCCGCCAAGCAGATTAAGGACATCATGACCCGCAATTTCACGAGCCTGCCGGAGGGAGAAACCCCGCCCGACAGCCCCGGTATCGTCATCTGGACACGGGAGGGACGGATCGCCGCGGCGGAACGGCGGTTTGTTGACAGGAGCCGACCGGAAGAAGCCCTCTCCTCCGTTGGGGCGCCTGAGAATTACGTGATCGTCGCCGAGCCCGCCGGCATGGTCGATGTACTACAGAGGCTGAAGCAGAACGGGGCTGATATCGCGCTCGTCTCCACCGCACCAGACGCAGGCGTCGCCGAGGACGTTGTCGGAGTGGTCACGGTGACGGAGATTTCAAACGTTCTGAAAGATGCCGCGATCCTGCAGTAGGCTTAAAAGGCCTCTGCGCGAGCGTTGTTCCAGTCATCTTGATAGCTTGGCCGGATCGTCTCCGAGAGGAGTTCCCGCTCATCAAGATATTCATAGATTTCTTCGGTCGTCCGTTCCGTATGATCTGCCACCCGCTGGAAAATATGATGCGGGGTTAAATCCTCCGGATCATCAAGGCCGATTGCCCCCAATAGCTCGCGAAAACTCTCAATCGTTGCATCATGATAATTGGCGACATGCTCCTGACGGGTTGGAATATCCACGGCGCGGGCGCGGATTTGATCCTGCGTGGCAATCCCGGTTGGGCAGGTGTTGGTATTGCACCGGAGCGACTGAATACAGCCAAGAGCGAACAACATCGGGCGCGCAACGTTACACATATCCGCGCCAAGAGCGATTTTCTCCAAAAGGTCGAATCCAGTGACCACCTTGCCGCTGGCGATGATGCGAATTTCCTTTCGTAGCCCGATCCCGACGAGGCAGTTATGAACGAAGATCAACCCCTCATCAATGGGCACGCCGAGACGGTTCGAAAATTCGAGGGGCGCGGCACCGGTGCCACCCTCCGCCCCGTCGACGGTGATAAAATCAGGCTGGATACCGGTTTTCAAGATGGCCTTACAGATGCCCATAAATTCGCTACGTCGTCCGATACAGAGCTTGAACCCGACGGGTTTGCCATCGGTCATGGTCCGCAATTCCTCAACGAAATGAAGCAATCCCTCCGGTGAGGAAAAGGCAGAATGCGCGGGCGGAGAGAGGACATCCTTGCCCAT
>CALEMG010000146.1 GCA_937910835.1 uncultured Alphaproteobacteria bacterium
GAACCTTTTGACCTCGACTTCGACAAAATCCCCCTCAGGCTGCACGGCGGGGTGATTGGTCACATTATTTTTCTCTGGCACCCGCGGCTCAAAGGGAACGGCCGTCGATGTGTCAATATCAAGAACCTTGATTGCCTGCAGGCCCTTGGACCGACGCACAACAACACAGGTTACACTAACACCTTCCGCCACATATTCATGACCGGCTTCGCGCAAACAAGAAAGATGCAGAAAGATATCACCCGGTTCGTTATTCGGCGTTAAAAAACCAAATCCTTTGACCGTGTTGAACCATTTAACACGTCCTGTCATTTCAAAGGTGGCTTCCGGGGATTCGTTCGTTTTGGTGTCTTCCTGTTTACTCCGCAATTGTTCAATTTTGGCTGTCATATATTACTCCCGAACTTGACAGACGCGTGGTGACGTCTCGCCAGAACAACAGTTTAACACAATATTAAGGAAACTTTCAATATTCGAATTAGTAAAGTCGTCACTGTTATACTATTGGCGAAAAAGAGCGCAGAATTCACTGATAAACCGCAGTCAAGCTTACTGAGTGCTTTCTCCACCGTTGATACTTGCGGTCATAGAAATCCCATGGCATATACGGGGGCAAGCCGTCGACTATCCAAGGCTTACTCATTACCGACAGCGTGACAGGGAGTGCCGGACATTGTTAAAAACCATTAGTTTGTTTCTTGTACTTATGGCTGTCTGGCTTCTGTTGTCGGGGCACTACACACCGCTGATTACAGGATTTGGCGTCGCATCATGCCTGTTGTCCGCACTTATCGCCTATCGCATGGATGTTATCGACCACGAAGGCCATCCCATTTATCTGGGTCCGCGCATAATCTCTTATTGGGGGTGGCTGGTTGTTGAAATCTTCAAGGCGAATGTCGACGTTGCCAAATGTGTCCTGTTTCCGAAGCAATATCTGCGGCCCAGCATGTTTACGGTTACTGCCAGTCAGAAATCCGACCTTGGGCGCGTCATTTATGCCAACTCCATCACCTTGACGCCCGGGACCGTGACCGTCGATCTCGACGACGATCAGGTAATGGTTCACTCCTTAACGGAAGACTCCGCCGAAGGTGTGAAAAGCGGTGATATGGATCGCCGGGTCACCAAGGTGATGAAAGAAACATGATGATTTACGCCATTACCGCCATCGCCATCTTGATCAGCATCGCGCTTGCCCTAACCCGAGCCATTATGGGACCGACATCCTATGACCGCATTCTATCGGCCAACGCCATCGGCACGAAGACAGTGCTATTGATCGGCGTGATGGGCTTTCTGGCCGGACGACCCGATTTCCTTGATCTTGCGTTGGTCTATGCGCTCGTCAATTTTATCGGTACGCTCGCCGTTCTGAAATATTTCAAATTCGGAACGCTGCGCGGCACTCTCTCCAAACCGGCGGATAACTCCTGATGGACATGATTCTTGATATTGCTACCTGGGTCCTGTTGCTGGCCGGCAGTGTGCTCCTGCTGATTACCGGGTTTGGGCTCCTGCGCCTGCCCGATCTATACACCCGCATCCATGCCGGTGGCATGGCCGATACGCTGGCGACTTTCCTGATATTTGTCGGACTATCATTTCAAAGCGGCTTTTCACTTGTCTCGGTCAAGCTTTTGCTGGTGATCGTATTCATATTTTTTACCAGCCCGACTGCCTCCTACGCTCTAGCGCAGGCGAGCTTCGTTGCGGGGCTTAAGCCAAAGCTCGATGGTTTTGGTGCAAGAGAACGAGCAAAAGAAGACGCGTAACCATATTTTGAGCGAGAGGGGGACAGGACCATAGCTGCCTTTGTAGATATTTTTCTGATGCTGTTGCTGATTGCCGGGACCATGTCCGTCCTGTTCGTGCGCAATCTTTTTGTTGCAACCATGCTGCTTGGGATTGTCAGCTTTACCATGGCGCTGATCTTCATCAGCCTTGACGCGGTGGATGTCGCCTTTACAGAGGCAGCGGTCGGCGCCGGTATCAGCACCGTGCTTTATATCGGCACCCTGGCCCTTGTTGGCTCGCAAGAAAAAGACAAGCCGAAATTTGCCGCCGGCCCTATGGTAATATGCCTCGTGGTGGGTGCCGTTCTCTACTACGCGACATATGAAATGCCCCGCTTTGGCGAGCCCAACAATCCTGTCCACACTCATGTTGCCCCCCGCTATGTCAACGACAGCCCGACGGAAATCGGTGTGCCCAATATGGTGACTTCTGTTCTCGCAAGTTACCGTGGCTATGATACCTTTGGGGAAACCACGGTTATTTTTGCGGCCGGGATCGGCGTTCTCCTGATCCTGCGTCAGCGCCGCCGGCGCAAGAACGAAGATGATGAAACTGACGTACCGCTCGATAAAGGCAAGACGGGTCAAAGCGGCAGCTTAAGTGGGCTCGGCAGTCAACATGACCTCGTCCCCCATGTGATTGCCAAGCTGCTGATACCGTTTATTTTCGTTTTCGCGCTCTATGTGCAGTATCATGGCGACTATGGGCCCGGCGGTGGATTTCAGGAGGGTGAGATTTTCGCTGCGGGAATTATCCTTTACGCACTTGTTTTCAGCCTCGACTATGCCCGATCCGTTGTAAGTGAAAAGGCGATCCTCTTCCTGATTTCGGCGGGCGTGCTTCTTTATGGCGGGGTCGGTATCGCCAGCATGATGCTCGGCGGAAATTTCCTCGACTATAATGTCCTCGCAAGCGATCCGGTCGCGGGTCAGCATCTCGGCATCCTGCTAGTGGAGCTTGGCGTCGGCATCACGGTGACGGCGGCCATGCTGGCCATTTTCTATGCCTTTGTTGGCCGCGCAGATCTGATCGCCGCCAAGGCAGAGCAGGAGGAAAACTGATGTCTTTTGGGTTTTTCAATTATTGGGTTTTCATCATCCTGCTGATGATCGGCCTGTACACGGTGATGAGCAGGTCCAACCTCGTGAAGAAAATGATCGGGCTCTCACTTTTCCAGATTTCCGTTTTCCTTTTTTATATCAGCATGGGCAAAATCAGTGGCGGCACGGCGCCCATTGTCGTTGACGGGCCTCTTGATACGGCGGCCCCGATATATTCCAATCCGCTCCCCCATGTGCTCATCCTGACGGCGATTGTCGTCGGCATCGCAACGACAGCGCTTGGTCTCTCCCTTGTCGTGCGTATCCGGGAATCTTTCGGCACCATTGACGAGGAAGAAATTCTCGAGATGAAGGATGGCGCCTAACATGCTGTCTTTGAGTTCCCAGTTCCCGATTTTGGTTGCAATCGCTCCCCTTATGACCGCGCCGATTTGCGCGCTTCTCCGCGGTAAAACCGTCCCCTGGGCCGTCACAACGATTGCCAGCGCCTGTGCGTTTTATATCAGCCTACAACTCCTCCTGACAGTCGCGTCCTCCGGCCCGATCTCTTATGAGCTCGGTGGTTGGGCCCCGCCCTGGGGGATTGAGTATGTCGTCGATCTTTTAAGCGGTTTCATGCTGGTGTTGATCAGCGGGGTCAGCACGGGCGTATTGCTCTTCGCCCGCGAAAGCATCACCAAGGAAGTCCCGACGTCACAGCTCGGCCTCTTTTTTGCCGCTTATCTGCTCGCGCTGACCGGCATGCTCGGCATCTGTATCACCGGGGACGCTTTCAACGTCTTCGTCTTCCTCGAAATTATGTCCCTCTCCTCCTACGCGCTCATCGCGATGGGAGAGCGGACGGACCGCCGCGCCCTGACCGCCGCTTTCCAGTATCTGATTCTCGGAACCGTTGGCGCGACCTTCTATCTCGTTGGTGT
>CALEMG010000147.1 GCA_937910835.1 uncultured Alphaproteobacteria bacterium
TTGATTGCAGGTAGAGCGAACCCCTGCGCCTTGCAGTTTTTGACTAGGGTCAGGTAATCACTACCCGTTACGACACCCGGTTTTAGTTTCTTGTTTTCCTCTTGCACGGTCTAATTCCTCTTAAATGACTATTTTCGTGTCTTGCGCGAAAAGATAGGAGACAAATAT
This sequence comes from uncultured Alphaproteobacteria bacterium, assembly GCA_937910835.1. GTDB lineage: Bacteria > Pseudomonadota > Alphaproteobacteria > Sneathiellales > Sneathiellaceae > Sneathiella. The sequence goes on from CALEMG010000147.1 coordinate 169, forward strand.
TTAAAATTCTTTACATCCGTTCCGGCACGTCAATGCCTAGAATATAAAGCACCTGTTCCATCTGTCGAAGGGTTATGGCGCAAAGCCGGAGACGGGACGCGCGAATTGCGGCGTCCGTTTCGCCCAAGACCTGGCATTCATGATAGAAGGCGTTGAATTCCTGACTCAGGCTGTAGACATGATCACAGAGAATATTCGGTGCATTTTTCTCTGCGGCGCCTTGCACGGCTTCAGGTAGCGCAGCGAGCGCCAGTATCAAATTCCGCTCCGTATCATGTGTAGCTTGCAGGCGGCCTTCGCTTAGGCCCTGCTCCTTGGCTTTGCGCAGCATGGATTTGATACGAACTGCAGCGTACATCTGATAGGGGCCGGTGCGCCCTTCAAATTTGGTGAACCTTTCCAGATCGAAAACATAGTTCGACATGCGTTGGTTGGACAGGTCCGCATATTTGATGGCGGCAATCCCGACCTTCGTGGCGATATCGTCGAGCTCTGTAACGTCGAACCTTTCCGACATGCCCGATTCTGTCACGGTTTCTCGGGCTTCCTCTATCGCGTCTTCGATCAGACTGCGCAGGCGTACCACCCCGCCGTCCCGTGTTTTGAGCGGTTTGCCATCCTTGCCATTGACTGTGCCAAAACCGATATGCTCTAGATGGCATTCCGCTTTAATGCTGCGGCACTTACGAGCGGCGCGGAAGACCTGCTCGAAATGGAGGCTTTGCCGGGCGTCGACCACATAGAGAATGGCATCCGGGTCATGCTGTTCCCGCCGCATCTCGATGGTGGCGAGGTCTGTCGTGCCATACATCACGGCGCCATCCGATTTTTCCAGAATGAGCGGCGGCATCTTTTTCTTGTCATCCGCTTCCGCCACATCGATAACAACGGCGCCCTCGGAGATTTGTGCATATCCTTCCTGCTTCAGGCGGGCCATCATTTCCGGGATATGATCATTGGTATCCGCTTCGCCGTTCCATTCCGTAAATTGTGCACCTAGAAGATCGAAATCGGTACGGGTTTCCGCGATTGAGATATCGCGCATATGTTTCCAGAGCGCGAGATAACCTTCGCGCCCTTTCTGTAGATCGAAGGTGGCGATGCGGGCGCTTTTGAGAAATGCGGGGTCTTCCTTCGATCGGGCGGAAGCGGCGGGGTAGAGCTCCTGCAATTGCTCGACCGTGACGGGAGAGGTTTCCGGATAGGGGCCGGTGAAGTTGGCATCGAAATAGGGGAGGTCTGATTGCTCCCGCTCAATTTCCGTTATCAGTAATCCCATCGGCAGCCCCCAGTCGCCGAAATGTACATCGCTAATCACATCATCGCCCAGAAATTCGCGCAAGCGGCGGAGGCTCTCGCCGATGATGGTAGCGCGCAAATGGCCGACATGCATCGCTTTCGCGACATTCGGCCCCCCGTAATCGAGAATCACCTTCTGAGAGTCGTGTTCGCCGCGGCAGCCGAAATACGTATCCTCGGCCATCTCGCTGATATGGCCAAGAAGGAAGTCATCATTCAGACGCATATTAATAAAGCCAGGCCCGGCAAGGGTCAGCTCCATAAAAAGCCCGGTTTTCTCGAGCTCAGTTACAACTTCCTGCGCTATTTCCCGAGGGTTTCGCCCAACCTGCTTTGCGGCGGCCAGGGCGCCGTTGCACTGAAACTGCCCAAGTTCCCGGCGCTGCGATGGGGATGCTTTGCCGAAAGAACTCTCTATGCCGATGTTTGAAAATGCCTGACCGACGATTTGACTTAGTTGATTGAGAAGCGATGTTGTCACAGAAATTTCCTGGCCTTAATTCATATCTTCACTTGTATATACGTCGCCGCTTTCTTATCTGCGGGGCAAGCAATGACGCTCTATCTAATGGAAAATCGGGGTGGGGCCAAGGAATTTGGGGCATAAGGGCTTATGATTGGTCAAAATATACATTTTGCATCTGAATTTCATAAGGAATTTTCTCTTCTCCCTTGACAGTCGACGGGTATTTCATTACATCCCAAGCGAATTTGTTAGCACTCGATGTGATAGAGTGCTAACAATGATTAGAACGTTACTTATCCAAAGATGAGGGAGACTTTAATGAATTTTCGTCCATTGCACGATCGCGTTTTGGTAAAGCGCATTGAGGCTGAAGAAAAAACAGCTGGCGGCATTATTCTCGTGGACAGCGCGCAGGAGAAACCGTCACAGGGCGACGTTCTTGCCGTTGGTAATGGTGCTATTGCCGAAGATGGTTCTGTACGTCCGCTCGACGTGAAAGTCGGCGACAAGATTGTTTTCGGTAAATGGTCCGGAACCGAGATCAAGGTTGAAGGCGAAGACGTCTTGATCATGAAAGAATCAGACATCATGGGCATTTTGGCCTAACCGCACATTGTGATTGAGGAAAAATAGATATGGCAAAAGAAGTCAAATTTAATACAGATGCCCGCCGGCGCATGCTCAAGGGCGTGAATATTCTGGCTGACGCTGTGAAAGTAACCCTTGGCCCCAAAGGCCGTAATGTCGTTATCGACAAATCTTTTGGTTCTCCGCGTATCACCAAAGACGGTGTGAGTGTTGCCAAGGAAATCGAACTTGAAGACAAGTTTGAAAACATGGGCGCGCAGATGGTCAAGGAAGTTGCTTCCAAGACTAATGACGTTGCCGGTGATGGTACCACAACGGCAACCGTTCTGGCCCAGTCCATCATTCAGGAAGGCCTGAAAGCAGTTGCTGCAGCAATGAATCCAATGGATCTCAAGCGCGGTATCGATCTTGCTGTCGCCAAGGCTGTTGAAAGCATCCAGTCATCTGCAAAGCCTGTATCCGGGCAGGAAGAAATCGCTCAGGTCGGCACGATCTCCGCAAACGGCGAAGCAGAAATTGGTAACATAATTTCTGAAGCCATGCAGCGCGTTGGCAATGAAGGCGTCATCACTGTTGAAGAAGCCAAAGGCCTCGCAACTGAACTTGACGTTGTTGAAGGTATGCAGTTCGACCGTGGTTACCTCTCTCCATACTTCGTGACGAATGCAGAAAAAATGGTTGCCGACATGGACAACCCCTACATCCTGCTTCACGAAAAGAAACTGACCAACCTGCAGCCAATGCTGCCGCTTCTCGAAGCTGTTGTTCAGGCAGGCAAGCCGCTTCTCATCATCGCGGAAGACATCGAAGGCGAGGCTCTCGCTACTCTCGTTGTCAATAAGCTCCGTGGTGGCCTGAAGATTGCCGCTGTTAAGGCTCCAGGCTTTGGTGATCGCCGCAAGGCAATGCTCGAAGACATCGCAATCCTGACCGGTGGTCAGGTGATCTCCGATGATCTGGGCATCAAGCTTGAAAATGTTGGTCTTGATATGCTGGGTACAGCTAAAACCGTTTCTATCTCCAAGGAAGAAACCACCATCATTGATGGCGCTGGTGAAAAGGCCGATATCGAAGGTCGTTGCAACCAGATCCGCGCTCAGGTCGAAGAAACTTCTTCTGACTATGACCGTGAAAAACTTCAGGAACGTCTCGCCAAGCTGGCCGGTGGTGTTGCCGTGATCAAGGTTGGCGGTGCCACGGAAACTGAAGTGAAGGAACGTAAAGACCGCGTTGATGACGCGCTTCACGCAACTCGCGCTGCTGTTGAAGAAGGCATCGTTGCCGGTGGCGGTGTTGCGCTGCTTTACGCATCGCGTGCGCTTGACGGCCTTACTGGTGATAATGAAGACCAGAATGTTGGTATTAAGATCGTTCGCCGTGCCCTTCAGGCTCCTTGCCGTCAAATTGCTGAGAACGCTGGTTCTGACGGAGCGGTCGTTGTTGGTAAATTGCTGGAACAGAAAAGCGTGACTTTCGGCTTTAATGCCCAGACAGGCAAATATACCGACATGCCTAAAGATGGTGTTATCGATCCAGCCAAGGTTGTTCGCGCTGCATTGGAAGATGCCGCGTCGATCGCGAGCCTTCTGATCACGACGGAAGCAATGATTGCTGATCTGCCGGCAAAAGACTCTGGTGGTGGCGCCCCTGCAATGCCTGATATGGGTGGCATGGGTGGTATGGGTGGCATGGGCTTCTAAGCCTGATCCCTCATACGATCAAAAAATTGGGCTGCCTTTCGGGGAAGCCCTTTTTATTTGACCAAGTGACTTCGGCAGGGATCGACCGTAGTCTTACGGCTCAGATCTTCTCGAACAGGTGAAAAAAGTTATTCGCGGGCATAGGCCTTGCGATGATATGCCGAAGGCCATTTTTCAAGGCTTCATTTAGCACGGCCTCTATGTCCCTTACGCCATATTCAGGATCGAGAGATTTAAGCCACTCATCAAACCTTTCGTTGCTGATGGCTGTTTGTTGCCCGTTAAACTTAAAGGGACCATAGAGAAAGAGGCGTCCGCCTGGCGGCAGTATCCGGCCTGCGCCCGCCATCAACCCTTCGCAGGTTCGCCAAGGGGAGATATGGATCATATTAGCATTGAAGATGGCTGTGACGGGAGCGGCCGGGTAGTCGGCCGCCTCAACTGGCCATTTGGTATCCGTCACATCAAGTTTAACTGGCGGCAATAAATTGTCCGACGGGCGATGGGCAAGCCAGTCCATGACGCTGTCGATCTGTTCTGCGTCAAAATTACTGGATTGCCAGACAAGTGGTTTGACTTTGGGTGCGAAGAAGACGGCATGCTCGCCGCTACCGCTTGCGACTTCTAACACCGTTCCTTTCGGTGGTAACCAACCTTTCAGCGTCTCCAGAATTGGGTCCCGGTTTCGCTCCGTCGCCGGGGCGAACTGCCGCCGGTCCGTCATTTCGGTTCTTCTTTTTCTAACTTGAACCGTTTCTTCGGTGGATGGAATCCTTCCTTGAAAAATGCAGCCCGTTTGTCATCAGGAAGCGATTTGGCAAGATCCAGCATGGAGGCTTGCATATAGCTCTCGATCTGCAGCTGTTTCGCGATCATGTCGGCATATGTCTGGTTGATGGCGACAAGGTCCAACTCCTCTGCACTAAAGAGCTCCGCCAGCCTGTTCCGATACTCGCGAAACTCCTTAAAATAGGGGCGAATATTACTACGTCGTTCCTTCCACAAATCCTTTAGCGCTTCGCGTTGCTTATCATCCAGCACGGCAGTCGCTGCACGGCGATCAAAATGGAACCTGTCGCCATGCCGCTTGTCCGGCCCTCGATCGATCCATTGCGTCGCCACGAATCCCCCGATAAGGATATTCACTGCGACTGACAGGATTAATGCCGCGGAAAGGAATTTCTGCCTAGAGATTTTCATAATCATTTTCCAAATCACTCATGGTGCCGCCGCTAAAAAAAGTATCATTTAGTGCATACTCATCGCCGTTGGAGAGGATGTTGGGGCTCGCAAATCCAATCAGAATGCCAAGACAGGCGGCCATTGCCATTACAACAGCCGGTTGCCAGATCGATCCGAAAGGCCAGAGGCTCTTGAGGAATGGGCCGGGATTGACGTCCTCAGCGCTCACTAATACGCGGCCAAGCAGATCGGATGAATGAGTCACAGGTTGTGAAAGATCCTGAAGGAGTTGATCAAATTTCTGTTCCTGACGCAGCAGACTGCGGGCGACGTCAGAAGAAGAAAGCAATCTTTCCATCATAGGAAGGTCTTCTGCAGGCCAGGCGTTTTCCTGGGCGCCATAGGCTTCCACTACTGCTTTGAACCGTTCAAGCTCTGCCGACAGATATCTGCTCATTTCTCCTCTCCATCCATTAACCGCCGGGCGGGTACCAGTAATTCTTTCAATTTACGACGTCCCCGTGCAAGCAGTGATTCAAGCGCATCAACGGAAATTTCCATAGTGGCAGCTGCCTCTATATTTCCACATTCCTCGTAATGTACCAGCGAAATTGCAATCCGTTGCCGGACCGGGAGCTTTAGCAGCGCTTCATTGACTTTATCGCCAAGTTGCTGCTGAGCCTTCATTTGCAAAACATCTGGCCGTGGGTCCTCCACATCCGGGACTTCTTCATCACTATATCGCTTTTGCGCACGTAAAAAATCGACACATACATTATGTGTGACGCTATGCAGCCAAGTGTTGATCTGAGCTTTGGCTTGCCACTTCGGCGCTTGCTTCCAAAGCTTGATGAAAGCTTCCTGGGCCGTATCTTCGGCAAGGCTTTTGTCCCCCAGGATGCGCAATGCCAGCCGATATGACCGATCCAGATAGAGATCGGCAACCATTCGGCTTGCAGAAGCATTCCCATCAGCTACTTCCTGCATAAGCTTCGCGTCTTTTTCAATCTCGCTCGATTTATGCATTATCACCTGACGGTTCCTCAGGAACGGCAGTCCGCCGCCCGCCACAACTATTCGTTAAACGGAGGACAGGACTAAATCCGTCGCAAT
>CALEMG010000148.1 GCA_937910835.1 uncultured Alphaproteobacteria bacterium
TTGGTATTTTATCAGCCGGGGCTGGACTTATTTTCGCAAGCTTTGCCACCAATAGCTGGCAATTCTACCTGACGATCAGCCTGCTCGTCGGGTTTTCCGCCTCCTGCTGCGGCAACGTACCAAATGCCGCCATGGCCAGCCGTTGGTTCAGGACACAGATTCCCCTCGCCCTCGCCATTATCTATTCCTCAATGGGCGCAGGAACGCTTCTCGGCCTGTCTCTATCGCAGATTTTCATTGAGAACTATGGCTGGCGACAGGCGGAACTCCTCCTCGGTTTTTGCGTCCTCAGCCTTCTTGTCATTGTATTTCTTCCCTGGCGTCGCATTGCGGCGGGCAGCACAGAGCTCACCCGTCCCCAGGCTTCCGATGTCAAGAAGCCGGAAATTGACTGGACCATGTCCAAGGCAGTCCGCACATTGCCGTTCTGGGGCCTGGCGTCCGTCTTCTTTTTTACCGGAAACGGAATGTTCTCCGTCGTCATCCAAGCGGTCACCTACCTGATTGAAGTCGGATTTACGCCGATTGAAGCATCAGTGAATTATGGCTTGTCGGGGCTGCTTATCCCCGTCGGCATGCTGGGCGCTGGATATATTGCCCTGAAAATCGGCCTCTTTAAAACAGCCATGATCAGCTATGTCATAACAATCGCGGCGGTTATCTTTATATGGTTGCTGGACCGGTCGGATCACTTGTTACCGCTTTACGGTTTTATCATCTGCTTCGGCCTTTCCATGGGATCACGCGGGCCGATGATCGGCTCCATCTCGTCCCTTCTTTTCCATGGGCGCAATTTCGGAACCATATACGGCGGGATTGCCGTCGGGGGCGGGTTTGGCATGGCCAGCGGATCCTATTTCTCCGGCCTGATATTCGACCTGACGGGCAGCTATGACGCCGTATTCACCTATTCAATTATTTGCCTTGTCGTCGGTGCGGCCCCATTTATCCTGATAAAAGAAATAAGAAACCAATCATGGTAAGGTTGGACGGAATGGAAGGAGCAAAAAATGCGCATGAGCTTTGAAGATGTTTCCATCGATGAATTTGCTGCAGCCATTCCGGATGGCGCCAAAGTTGCGATTCCGGCGGATTATGCCGGGGTTTCCATGGCGGCGACCCGTGCCCTGATCCGCCGTCGTGCAAAAGCGCTCCATCTCGTCGGTGTCCCGACTAGCGGGCTACAGGCCGAGTTACTGATAGGCGCCGGCTGTGTCAAGACGTTCGAAAGCTCCGCCCTTACCCTTGGGGAGTATGGCCCCGCGCCCCGTTTTACCAAAGCTGTTCGCGAGGGGTTAATTCATTTGATTGACGCCACCTGCCCGGCCATCCATGCGGGATTGCAAGCTTCGCAGAAAGGCATTCCCTTTATGCCACTTCGTGGCATCTTGGGAAGTGATGTACTGAAAAACCATCCGGGCTGGAAGATAATTCAAAATCCGTTTGCGGCTGATGAGGATCCGATTGTCGCCATTCCCGCAATACAGCCAGATATCGCGCTCTTTCATGCTCCCCTTGCGGATCGGGATGGTAATGTCTGGGTTGGACGAAAA
>CALEMG010000149.1 GCA_937910835.1 uncultured Alphaproteobacteria bacterium
TAAGCTCCGGGATGGGAATGACGAACCGCCCGCCCCATTCTTTAATCGCCGCCATGTCGGTGGAAATTTCAGCCGCCAGGTTCCACGGCAAGATCAGGACATAATCGGGCTTTTCGGTCCAGATCTTTTCGGGATCGAAAACGGGAATATGGCTTCCCGGGAGCAGGGTTCCCTGCTTTTCCGGATTGCGGTCCACGACAAACTCGATAAGCTCCGGCCCGATGCCGCAATAATTGAGCAGCGTGTTTCCCTTGGCAGCCGCGCCATAGCCCACAACCTTTTTCTCCTCGACTTTTGCCGTTTGCAGGAAGGAAAGAAGATCATCTCGCACTTTTTCAACGCGTGGGGTGAAATTCTGATAGGCGCTCACCGTGCCGAGCCCCGCCGCAGCTTCCTTCTCGCGGAGGGCGCTCAATCGTGAAGTTCCGGCATATTTGCTCACGTCTTCGTGGCAGGCATAGACACGAAGGGAGCCACCATGGGTCGGTAGTTCCTCGACATCGAAGACCTTCAGCCCATGGGCGCCCAGAATTTTCTCGACCGTCAAAAGAGAGAGATAGGAATAATGCTCATGATAGATGGTATCGAACTGCACCTTCTCGATCAGGTTTAATAGATGCGGGAATTCGATGGTGAAAACCCCTTCCTCGCCCAGAAGGATGGGGACGCCGCCGATAAAGTCATTGATATCCGGCACATGGGCCATGACATTGTTGGCAGCCATCAGGTCCGCCTGAAGCCCGCTCTTTACGAGACGTGCGGCCGTCTCCTTCCCAAAGAAGGCCACTTCCGTTTTTACACCTACTTTCTCGGCACTCTTCGCGACATTGGCTGCAGGCTCGATGCCGAGAACCGGGATGCCCGTCGCAACGAAATGCTTCAGCAGATATCCGTCATTGCTGGCAATCTCGATGACGAGGGAATTCTTACCGAGGGCGAGTTGGGCTGAGAGCTTTTCCGCATAGGCCTTCGCATGTTCCACCCAGCTGCTGGAGAAGGAGGAGAAATAGGCGTAGTCGGAAAAAATATCCTCCGCCGGGACCACATCCTCCACCTGTACGAGGAAGCAGTTTTCGCACACCCGTGCATGCAGGGGGTAGGATTTCTCCGCCGCAATCTCTTCCTCATTCCGGAGATAACTATTGGCGAGCGGCGTGGCGCCGAGGTCAACAAAAGTCCGGGTCAGTTCCTGATGACAGAAACGGCAAGGGAGGGGGCTGGTCATGAAGTGGCCTCATATTCGTCAATCTGTGCGAGGGTGAAGGCGTAAATATCGGGTGCCTCGTCAAAGGCTTTATACCAGTCGACCGTCTTTGTCAGCGTTTCCGTGGATGTCCATTTCGACTTCCAGCCGAGCGTCTCTCTCGCCAGTGAGGCATTGAGCGCGAGATGCGATTTTTCGGGCGGCTGTTCTTCATTCACAAGCGCCCAGTCCCGTTCAATGCCGAACGCCTTTTGGACCGCACGTGCGATTTCCCCAACCGTCACCACTTCACCGCCCTGCGGCCCGAAGTTTAGCGCGGAGGGAAGTCCACTGCCGCCGTCACTCGCCAGCGCCTGCAAATAGACAAGATAGCCCGAAACGGATTCCAGTACGTGCTGCCACGGGCGGGTTGCGCCGGGATAGCGAAGGGTTACACTTTCCCCGGCCTGCGCCGCGCGCCAGATATCGGGTATCAGCTGATCTGCTGAAAAATCGCCACCGCCGATGACCATGCCGGCGCGCCCCGTTGCAACGGGAATGTCTCTTTCCAGAAAGAAACTCTTCGCAATAGAGGCCGTCGCGATCTCACAGGCCGCCTTGGAGGAGGAATAGGGGGCATCGCCGCCGAGCGGGTCCGTCTCCGTGAAGGCGCGGCCGTCCTCATTATTTTGGTAGACTTTGTCGCTGGTGATGATCAGCGCGGCTTTGAGTTCCGGCAATTCCCGCAATGCCTCCAGCAGATTGACCGTGCCCATGACGTTGGTCTCATAGGTATAGACCGGCTCGCGGTAGGAGCGCCGCACCAGCGCCTGCGCCGCCATATGCAGCACGATTTCCGGATTGCTGTCTCGAACGGCGGCGGTGAGCGCGTCCGCATCACGAATATCGATAAAATGGGATGTGAGGGGCAGGTGATCTTGGATGCTGTTATAAAGGGAGTGAACGCCGTCTGCGGCAAGCGAGACACCGGTGACTTCCGCCCCCATCTTGGCAAGCCACGCCGCCGCCCAGGCACCCTTGAAGCCTGTATGGCCGGTTAAGAGGACCCGGCGCCCTTTCCAGAATTCAGAATTAACGGTGGCGGACGTCATTTTGTGATCCTTCCGCTTATTCCCAGACCCGCCAGGGGGCCTTGCCGTTGTTCCAGAGATTTTCGAGATGGTTTTTCTCGCGCAGGGTATCCATCGGCTGCCAGAAACCCTTGTGGCGATAGGCCGAAAGCTGTCCATCGGCGGCGAGACTGGTGAGTGGATCGTTTTCCCATGGCATATCATCGCCGGAAATGCGATCCAGAACGGATGGTTCCAGTACGAAAAACCCACCATTAATCAGTCCGTTATCGCCGGCTGGTTTTTCAACAAACTCCTTTACAGCGCCGTTTTCGATGACGGTCGCACCAAATCGTCCAGGCGGGGCGACGGCCGTCAGGGTGGCTTCTCGGCCTTCGGCCTTATGAAAGGCGATCAGCTTCGCGATATCCACATCGGCCACACCATCGCCATAGGTCATGCAGAAGGTCTCATCAGGATCAAGATAACCCGCGACTCTTTTCAAACGACCGCCGGTCATGGTCGCCTCACCGGTTTCCACAAGCGTCACCCGCCAAGGTTCTGCCTTCGCCCTGTGATAGGTGATTTCGTTTGTTTCCAGATCGAAAGTGACATCCGAGCGGTGGAGGAAATAGTTGGCAAAGTATTCCTTGATCACATAGCTGCGATAGCCAAGGCAAATGATGAAATCATTAATGCCATAGTGGGAATAAATCTTCATGATATGCCACAAAATCGGATAGTTGCCGATTTCGATCATGGGCTTAGGCTTGAGGTGGGATTCTTCTGAAATACGAGTGCCGAGCCCACCGGCTAAGATAACTGCTTTCAACGATTTCCCCTTGTTCCATCCGCGCTGGTTTCACTTTAAGCAAGCGGCGCGTCGTTGGTAAGTCTTATTTCAATATCAGGCGTTAGTGTCAAGGTTGCGCCTTCGACAGAATTCGGATGAATTTATGAAATCATGCCGTATGCTGAATGCTGTCTAAAAACAAAAAAGTACATTTGATGAATACCGAAATGAATAGTCTTACTGCGCTGGAAGATCAAATACGTCGTGAACTTGGGTTTCTGAATTATCCGCCGGCTAACTGGGTCAAACCGCTTAACAACGAAGATGGGAGCTCGGTTCTTGATGTCGCCATTATGGGAGGTGGCATGTGCGGTATGGCCGCCGCCTTCGGTCTCATGCGGGAGGGGATCCGGAATTTCCGGATTTTTGATGCGGGAAATAAAGGCTTTGAAGGCCCCTGGGTCACGACGGCGCGAATGAAGACTTTGCGCTCGCCCAAGCATCTGACAGGTCCGCATATGGGATTGCCGTCTCTCACGTTTCAGGCATGGTATCGTGCGCTTTGGGGAGAAGCTGGCTGGGACGCATTGGGATATATCCCGACCGATGTATGGATGGATTATCTGCGCTGGTATCGGCAGATCCTTGACATCCCGACGGAAAATAATATGAGGTTAGAACGGGTGACACCAGAGGGCAATCTGTTGAGATTAACATTGACGGGGCCTCACGGTGAAATTGATATGCGAACTCGCCGTCTGGTTCTCGCGACGGGCCGTGCCGCCTTTGGGGGCACGCGGTTGCCGGAAGTCTTCAAAAACATACCGAACAAATACTATGCCCATACGGAAGATGTGATTGATTTCAATATGCTGTCGGGAAAGCGCTTGCTGGTTATTGGCGGCGCGGCGTCGGCGGTCGATAGTGCTGCGGCGGCACTGGAAAATGGCGCAGCGGATGTGCATCTTCTGATGCGGGCCCCGGAGATTCCACGGCTTAATAAATTCAAAAGCACGGTTTATCCCGGTTATTTCAGAGGATTTTCGGAGCTTGACGATGAAACCCGCTGGCGTTTCTTGCATCATGGGCTCGGTAGTCGCGTTGCCGCACCGCGTCTCTCTATGCTGCGTTTGAAGGAGTTCGATAATTTCCATATTCATACGGGCGTCAATATAAAGGATGTGCAAGAGAAGGAAGGGCAGGTCTATCTTGCGACCGGTCAGAAAACCTTCGTTGGTGATTTCGTCATCCTTGGCACCGGATACGCGATCGATATCCGCCAACAGCCGGAACTGGCCGATTTTGCCGACAAGGTGCTGCTCTGGCGAGATCGTTTTGACCCGCCCACGGATGTTGCAAGTG
>CALEMG010000150.1 GCA_937910835.1 uncultured Alphaproteobacteria bacterium
GACATGAGCCGTGTGGCGATTGACAAGGTGAGCCCGACAATGGCGGCGATTGGAACGAAAGACTGGGATTTTGAGGGTAAGGGGTCTCACTGGCTTCCGCATATCTGGGGAACGGAAGGCATTGCCTGGCGGACGGATAAATGGGCGCCGGCTGGTTCCGCGCCAAGTTATGGGGATGTCTGGGCAGACGAAAATGCCGGCAAGACCATGGGCCGCCCACATTCCATGATGCTGTGCGCGGGCTTGTATATGGAAACGATCGGTGAGCTTAACCCTGGTGATATGTGGAAAGCATATGAATCTGAGGAAACCATGCGGCCAATCTGGGAAAAGGTGACAGACTGGTGCATCGCTCGCAAAAAGAACATCAAGCTGCTTTGGAATGATGCGGACACGCAGAAAAACGGGCTACTTAATGAAGGCGTTATTGTCGGCCAGACCTGGGATGGCCCGCCGATGTCGCTTAAGACCGCTGGCGATCCAATCATGTACCAAGCACCGGTTGAAGGAGCGATGGCCTGGGTTGACGGTATGTCGTTGCCGATCGGAGCGCAGAATATGGATCAGGTCTACGAATTCATCAAATTCTCTTATGACGCTAAGAATGCTGGCAAGGCCATTGATTCCCATGGCTATAATTCGCCGGTTCTTGGGGCCGATCAATATGCGGGCGACGCTTACAAGAAAAACTTCGCAGATGCATATCCGGGCGACTCACTTGACAACCTGAACCCGTGGCCGCCTCAAGCGCCTTGGTATGCTGCCGTGCGTACCGAGTATGTGAACAAGTTCAAGAGCTCTTAAATCTTGATGAGACATGCCGGACCCGCACTGGCGGGTCCGGCGCAATTCCCGTTCATTTTCTTTGGGCCGAGGGGGTTTCGATGGAAAAGGGTGTCAATTGGGGAATGATCCATGACCAAAGGGGTTGATGTCGATCTGGAAAATGTCTGGATCAGGTTTGGTGATTTCGTCGCTGTTCGTGAAGCTAAGGTGATTATAAAGGGCGGAGAGTTCTTCTCGTTCCTTGGGCCATCCGGTTGCGGCAAGACGACAATCCTGCGTTCAGTGTCGGGCTTTTTGGAGCCCAGCGAAGGCACGGTCCGAATTGGCGGCAAGGATATGGCCGGGATTGGGCCGAACAAACGCCCAACGGCCTTGATTTTTCAAAACCTCGCTCTTTTTCCCCTTATGAAAATCTGGGAGAATATTACCTTTTCCATGGAAGTGAAAGGTGCCAGCAAGACGGAACGCCGCAAGCGGGCTGACGAGCTTCTTGATATGATCGCCCTGCCAGATCAAGGGGAAAAACTGCCTTCTGAGCTGTCCGGGGGGCAAAAGCAGCGCGTTGCAATTGCTCGCGCGCTCTGTGCGGAACCGGATGTTCTCCTGCTCGATGAGCCGCTTTCCGCGCTGGACTTAAAACTCCGTCAGCATATGCGCACTGAGCTTCGTGAAATTCAACAACGCGTCGGCATCACTTTCATCTATATCACTCATGATCAGGGCGAGGCACTGACGATGTCCGACAATGTTGCCGTCATGCGGGCAGGGATCATCGATCAGATCGGATCCGGCCATACTGTTTACAATGACCCGGCGACGCCCTTCGTGGCCTCCTTTGTCGGGGAGAACAACGTCTTTCGGGGCAAGGTAAAATCCATCGATGGTGATATGGCGATGATCAGCACCAATCGGACAGGTGAGTTGTTGGCCCGTATCGCAACGACGGCGCAGGGCAGCTTGAAAGTTGGCGATCCAGCGATGATGTTCATTCGTCCCGAGGCGCTCAATATCGCGCCGGATATCTCGCCTGCTCCCAACCGTTTTGAGGCCATGGTCAAACATGAAGAGTTTGAAGGGCAGATTTACAACGTCTTCATGGAGGGATCGGAAGGCAAGGAAATCAAGATGTCCCTTGTTAATATAGGCAGACAACGACAGTCAGCGGAAGGCATGAACCTGACACTTGAATATGTGCCGCAGCAGGCGATCATCTTGCCCGCCGGTGAGCTTGCCAGCGAATAGGATGGAACGATGAAAGCTGCACAACTGTTCCGGGACTATTTTACAAAAAACGGTATCGGGCTCGGTAGCTTCCTGTTGGTGGCGGTGTTGTTCTGGGTTGTTATCCTGATTGTCTTGCCACAGCTTTCCATGCTCGATTTTTCCTTCCGCCATCATCTGCCTCCGCCGGAAATGGGGGGGCCGAAAGATACTTATACGATTGAACATTATAAATATCTGGTCCTTGGCGCACCGGGCGCGGATACGTCTTATAATGTTGTTGATCTCGGTGT
>CALEMG010000151.1 GCA_937910835.1 uncultured Alphaproteobacteria bacterium
GAGGCGGCGGCCTATGTGAGCCTGTTCGTTAGTGCCTTTCTCTCGGCCACGCTTCTGCCCGGAACGTCGGAGGCGGCCTTCGTGCTCTTATTGAACGAAGGGGCAGGCGCGCCGCTCTGGCTTCTTATTGCGGCCGTGGCGGGAAATGTGCTGGGATCGGTGGTGAACTGGTTTCTCGGGCGGTTCTTCGCGGAGTTCAGGGACCGGCGGTGGTTTCCCATAAAAGAGACGCATTATGACCGCGCGGTCCGCTGGTTTGATAAATACGGGAAATGGTCGCTGCTGCTCGCCTGGGTGCCGATCATCGGTGATCCGCTCACCATTGTTGCAGGCGCTCTTCGGGTGCCGTTCGGGCTGTTTTTGCTGCTGGTAAGCCTCGGCAAATTAGCGCGGTACCTTTTTATTCTGCAGGCCGCGCTAATTCTGATGGGCTAGTTACTCCGGGCGGTCAGCCTCAAGATACTGGCCTGCGGTCCAGCCAACCATACCCTTATATTGGATATTGCACCATTTACGGCGGGTCTCGACTTTTCGGATTGCCGTTGTGGAATTGCGCCATTCAAGATAAGGCATGCCAACATGACAGCCGAGATTGACAATACCGTCCGTCTCGGCGGGCAGGGCGCCAATTTTCTTAGCCTTGAGAGAAGGGTCTTTGCGGACATTCAGCGTCGCACCCGGTTTCATCTTGACCTTAAAATATTCATGATTGTCCACATCAGCGCTCGCTGTGGAGGCGAGGGGGGCAATCGCGACACTCAGGCCCGCAGCCATAACGCCGATGCGAAGGACGGTTTTAACGGTGGAGATCGCTTTCATTGCGGTAAATACATCCTGTATATGGCTCACAATACACCTCATCGGGTTAGTAATCTAAATTCACATCTGCCGATGATCAACCATAGTTATTAAAAAACGGTTGTTAAGAAAGGTTAACAATTTGTGAAATGAAGGTGTAGTGAAGTTTTCGTGAAATCCGACACAGCGTTTTCCCGTAGAATAGTTTATTCAGGATGATCCTGTGCGCTCATCAATTTCCGGTCCGCTAATTAACCATATTATACGCCAAAATGGTAAGTTCCGAATTTCAAAAGAGAAATCCCCGCCGCATGGTGAATTTTACTTTTATTTAATTATAAATTCAAAAAATCGTACTAATACATTGTTTTTTATTAAAAATTTTTCCTATTATTTTTTCATCGTATCACTCGAATGGGGTATGAAATGATACACTTAATTCGATATTCTCCTCACAATGACAGTTTGTCAGCCGTCCTCCTCTATGGACATGACAGACAAATTTATGGAAGTTGAGATGCCTGTGAACGAGATTGGTGAGGACATACTTTTCGCGGACGATGAAAGCGATACACTTTTCATTGCTGCCGTTCAGTATGATCCGGCTACCGTCGAAATTATTAACAATTTTGACCACATGCTCGGTAACGAGGGTGAGGAATTCATCGCATCTGCGTCTCTTCTCGACGTCGAACCCGTCGACATGGACAGCCTTGTCTATGCCGAAGCGGAGACATTCGATCTCGATCAGATTATTGCCACCGCAAGTGCGGAGGAGACGGCACCTCAATCATTGCCCCCGCTCAATGAGGCTTTGCCGGAGATCGCCGAGAACAGCATCGACCTCGATCAGCTCTTTGACGTCATGCAGATAAGCGCCGCGCCGTCTTATGCTGATACCGCAAACCTTGAAACAGCCGCGCCCGAGAGTGCCGCCGATGCCGCACAAGAGGTGGCCCTGATGGAGAGCTCAACCATGCCTGCCTCCGTGCTCGACAGTCTCGATCCCAGTGCCGGGATTGACGATATCTTTAAGAAGCTGGTCCTTGCCGACGAAAGCTGAGTCACGTCCTCCCTCTCGTAGCTAAGCGAATACGACATTGGCTTTGACGCGGCCCTCTGTTTCGCTATCATTCCCCACATCAAAATAACAATAAATGGGGGAAAGATGACCGCGATCGACGATGCCAATGTATTCCTGCCCGACCTCTGGTCCACTCACGCCCGGTTTAGCTCAGAAAAAGACGCCCTGATCTGCGGTGACCGCCGGCGGAGTTGGGGCGAGTTCGACAAGAATATGAGCCGGATCGCCAATGCGCTGATTGCGCGAGGCACCGGACGGAGGGACACGGCCGCGGGGCTGGCCAGCAATAACATCGAGGCGGTCGAGATTATCTATGGCGCCGTGCGGGCCGGGGCCTGCGTGGTGCCGCTCAGCGGTTTGCTGACGGCGGAACAGCTCGCCGTCCTGATCGATGACTGCGATGCATGCTTTCTGATCGCGACAGAGAGTTATCTTGAACGGATTACCCTCATTCGAGGCAAGCTCCCGAAAATTTCTCCTGAAAATTTTGTTGCCGCGGATTTCACGGCAGACGGCTGGGTCGATTTTACGAGTTTCCTCGGTGATGCCTCCGATGCGATGCCGACGGTTACCTACCGCCTGGAGGATGATTTCAACATCATCTACAGCTCCGGCACCACGGGTCTGCCCAAAGGGATTGTGCAGACCCACCGCGCACGGCAGCACTGGTCCTACAGCAATGCGCTTGAGCTTCGCTTCCACCGAGATGCGGTGGCGATGACGACAACCTCGCTCTATTCCAACGGCACCTGGCTGATGATGTTGCCGATCCTGTTCGTCGGCGGCACCCTTATCATTGTGCCGGAATTCAGCCCGGAGGCCTTTCTGGAAACGGCGGTCGCCCATAAAGTCACCCATACCTTCATGGTTCCGACGCAATTTATTGTCACCCTCGATCATCCGGAATTCGACAACTATGATCTCAGCCAGCTTGAGACGGTTCTATGTGCCGGATCGCCGCTTCGGCCTGATACGAAGGCAGAGGTCCTGAAGCGCCTGTCGCCGAACCTGACCGAGCTTTATGGCTGCTCCGAAGGCTTCGGATCCATGTGCAATCCCGATATGCACGCCATCAAGCCGGGAAGCGTGGGTAAACCGGTGCTCGGCTTCGATCTTAAAATCTTCGATGATGACGGCAATGAACTACCGCGCGATGAAGTCGGAGAGATTTGCGGCTATGGCGCGGGCATGATGAAGGAATATTACAAGCGCGATGCCCTGACGGAGGCGATCATCGTCAAGGATGACCGCGGACGGACCTTCCTGCGCTCCGGTGATATCGGCCGTATCGATAAAGACGGCTACCTTTATATCATGGATCGCAAGAAGGACATGATCATCTCCGGCGGCTTCAATATCTTCCCGGCGGATATCGAGGCGATCATCGGGGAGCACCCGGATGTCCTCGATGTCACGGTGATCGGCGTGCCCCATGAAAAATGGGGGGAAACCCCGCTCGCGCTCATCATCGGGCGGGAAGGGGTTGAAGATACCACAGAAATTGTTAAATGGGCCAATGACCGGCTCGCCAAGAGCCAGCGGATCAGCGGGGCGGAGTTCCGCGTGGAATTCCCGCGCAATGCACTTGGCAAGGTGGTAAAACGCGAGCGCAGGGATCCCTACTGGGCATAATCTCGAAAACAGGAAGGAAGACGCATATGCGCTCG
Organism: uncultured Alphaproteobacteria bacterium; assembly: GCA_937910835.1. Classification (GTDB taxonomy): domain Bacteria; phylum Pseudomonadota; class Alphaproteobacteria; order Sneathiellales; family Sneathiellaceae; genus Sneathiella. The sequence continues at coordinate 3,550 of CALEMG010000151.1, forward strand.
GAAAAAGTGATGTTTGACGGAACCGGGGGCAAGCTGGCGGCACGGCTGGATTTGCCGGTTGGCACCCCGCTGATGTATGCGCTGTTTGCCCATTGCTTTACCTGTTCGAAGGATGTGTTTGCCGCTTCCCGTGTCTCTGCGGCGCTCACCAAACTCGGCATTGCCACCCTGCGTTTTGACTTTACCGGTCTCGGGGAGAGTGACGGGGAGTTTGAGAATACCAACTTCACCTCCAATATCGCCGATCTTCTTCATGCGGCGGAATTCCTTGGCGAAAAATATGAGGCACCGAAGTTGCTGAGCGGGCATAGCCTCGGCGGGGCGGCGGGGCTGGCCGCGGCGGCGGATATTCCGGCGTCGAAGGCGGTTTCCACCATCGGCGCCCCCTTCGATCCGGCCCATGCCGGGCATCATTTCATCGATCAGCATGATCAGATCAGATCAGACGGTGTGGTCAAGGTTAATATCGGCGGACGCCCCTTCAACGTCAGCCGTCAGTTTCTGGAGGATATCGAGGATCAGGCTCAGGCGGAAAAACTCCATCATTTGCGCAAAGCCCTGCTGATCTTTCACAGTCCTACCGATAATATTGTCGGCATTAACAACGCGACGAATATATTTGTCGCCGCCAAGCATCCGAAGAGCTTTATTTCCCTCGATAAGGCCGATCATTTGCTAAGCCGGAAGGAGGATGCGCAATATGTCGCGGAAGTAATCGCGAGCTGGGCCCGGCGTTACATTCCGGAGCTGTCGCAGGCGGCACCGAAAACCCGATTGAAACGGCAGGAAGGTGAAACTCTCGTCATCGGAGAGCCAGAGGAAAAATTCCTGCAATATGTCGATAGCAACGGCCATTCGCTGCTCGCCGATGAACCGCTCAGCTATGGCGGGACCAATCGCGGCCCGTCGCCCTACGACCTGCTGCTCTCGGGCCTCGGCGCCTGCACCTCAATGACGATAAAGATGTATGCGGATCGCAAGAAATGGCCGCTGGAAAATGTCGCGGTAAAGCTCCATCATAAAAAAATCCACGCGGAGGACTGTGCTGATTGCGAAGCAACCAATGGCAAGATTGATGTGATGACGCGTGAAATAGAACTTTCCGGCGAATTATCTGACGAACAGAAGGGCCGCCTGATGGAAATCGCCGATCGTTGCCCGGTGCATAAAACCCTGCATTCGTCGGTGAAGATAGAAACGGTTATGGTCTGACGGCGGCGCGGGGCGGCTCCGTCATTCTTCCGCTTGCCGCCCGACTGGAGACCGGCGGCGGCCAGGATTTCTTTTTTTGACCAAGAATCGGCGAAATAATCGATTCAAACAAAGTTTCTCCATGATAGAATAGGATAATGTAAAATTCGGTAAATTTTTACCAAAATGCACCCTAAATACCACAAATTCTGATCCCCTAAGAATTCCTTTCCCCGACAATTTCCGAAATTAACGATATCTTAAGATTTCCCTGAGAGATTATCTACAGGACCACTCTAACCATCGTTTTAGTATTGCGTATCGATGTAAGGATATTTTCTCGTGACGGAGCATTTTCATAAGCACTTTGGTGTTATTCTCGCCTTTCTCGCGGCGCTTTTCGCGCTGCTGTTTTTCTGGACCTATCAGGTATATTCCCTGAATGCGCCAGCCCGTTGGCTGGATGCGGACCGGCATTTTGTCGGCACCACCGATAACAGCGAACAGGTGATGAGCCTTGTCGGCTTCCATAATATGATCCACAACTTTAAGGATTATCTCCTTCGCGGAGAGGCAGAGGACAAAGACGCTTTCTTCAAGCATTTCGACGACGCCCGAGAGGAATTGAATATCCTGCGGGCTCATTTCGGCGCCGAAGTCGAAAATGAGGTGCTGGCGATTGATGCGACCTTGCGCGACTATTTCGTCTCCATCAACCGCGTCGATCAGCTGCGCGAGGAGGGTAAGTCGATTGCCGAGATCGACAGCACCATTTCCATCGATGACGATCCCGCCTTCGACGCTTTTCGCAATATTCTCGATCTCTATGAGGCAGAGAAAGCGGAAATCCGCACCCTCGTCCTGGGGGCGATGGATCAGGACCGCGATAACCTGCAATCTCTCTATACGACACTGTTTGCAATTGGCCTGCTGCTTACCGTCGCCGTTGTGATGGGTCTGCGCTTTGAATATCTGAAACGACGGGCGCTGCAGGAGAAATCGGAAACGAAATCGCTCCTTGAGAGCTTCCTTGACTATTCGACCGTACCCTTCCTGCTCGCCGGGCCGGATAAGATCATTCGCCATTGTAATAAGGCGGCAGCGCAGCTCCTGGAAACAAAACCCGCCAATCTTGTCGGCGCGTCCCTCGCGCAGATTATCGATGCCGACCTGCCGATGAGCGAGGTGCAGTCGTTTGAGAGCGGTCGCACTAAGCGGAAAAAAGCGGTGATTGAGTTGCAAAGCGGTCGCACGCAGCCGGAGCGCGCCGATATTTCAACTAACCGGGATGGCACCAAGCGGGAGGTTGCGCAGTTCGACCAGAGCTCGGAGCTGAAAATCCGTGAGCGGATCCTGTTCGAGGCGGAGCATAAGATGGCCAACGACACCATTGACGGGAGCCTCTCCATTCGCCGGGATATCCAGAAGTTCAACGACCTGGTGGCTGAATTCGCCGAGCATATCGGGGAGGACAAGAGGGATTTCGCCCGCCGGGCCCTCGATATCGCGCAATTGCTCAAATCCCATATCGCGGACTTCATGTCACTCTCCAATCCGGTCACCGAAGGGCGGATCGCTGTTAATTTAGACGGACCGGCCTCACAGAAGATCAGTGAAACGATCTCTACGACCCTCGACAAGTTCGACAAGGCGATCCAGGATAATCAGTTAATGTTCAACTGGGTCAACCATGTACCGGAAGGGCGCGAGATCGACTTTCCTGCACAGCTGCAACGGATCTTGAACAACCTTGTCAGCAACGCCGTGAATTACACCAAGCCCGGCGGAGCGATCAAGATCACCACTTCGCTGGAGGCGGAGCACCTGATGCTGAAGATCGAGGATACCGGCATCGGGATCGAGGAAGAGGATATTCCACGCATTTTCGAACGCGGTGTGCGAATGAAGAATGCGGCACAGATGTGCGGCGGCCTCGGCATCGGCCTTAGCGCCGTGCAGGAAACCTTGCGCAATCTCGGCGGAGAGATCACCTGCAATTCCTATGCGGGGATCGGATCTGACTTTGTCGTGAAAATTCCGGTGACGCAACAGCCGGGTGCCTTGGGCATCGTGACGACGGCGTCGGCCTCCTAGAGACGAACAACACCCTTATCCATCAGGATTTCGGCGAGATGGGCGCTTAACCATTTGCTGTGATCGAGATAACACTCCCGCGCGAGCTTTTCGCTGGTGGAGAGCAGTAGTTCCTTAACCTCATTATGGTCGCGCAGGCAACGTTCCTTATGCTCCGGCTCGATATGGCGCATTGCCTCAAAATTGGCGCGCTGAATAACATCGCGGAAGGAAAGGCCGGTCTCCTGCAACTTGGTGTTCCCGTTCAGGATAAACAGGCTGCGGTGAAATTTCTCGTCCGCATCCGCCCAGGCGTCATGATTTGCACTGCGAAGGGCCGTCTCCTCGCTCGACAGCGCATAGAGAAGCGGCATGATATCCGTTCGCGATAACTTGCGCGCACAAATATTGCCAATGGCCTGCAGTTCGAGCCCGGCGATAACCTGATAATATTCAGCGAGTTCGCTTGCGCTCAGAGCAAGAATGCGGATGCCGCGCTTGGGCACGATCTCCACCACCTTTTCCGTCTGCAGGCGCAGCATTGCCTCCCGGATCGGAGTTCGGCTCATATCCAGCTGTCGTTCTATCTCCGGGATATTGATGAAACTATCGAGCGGAATTTTACCTGCATTAATCTCCGCCTTGATGGCCGAATAGGCCATCTCGGTCAGCGATTGCTTCCTCGGCACCAGAGACGGACGCGCTTTATATTGCAAGGCAGATGTCATCATGGCCGCAGTTTGCCATCAGGAGGGTTGAAAAAGCGTTAAGCAAAGAAGCATTTTAACGAATTTTGTTAAAATTTTTTGAGAATTTCAAGGAGCAAGAAAGGAGATCAGACGCGCCATTTCAGGAAGTATTTCTCGGCCCGCCCGATAATCCAGGCAAAAATGAGCCCAATGCAGGAAAGAATGGCAACCCCGGTAATCAGCTGATCCGTCGCCATCAGGCTGCCGGCGATGAGGATATAGGCGCCGATGCCATATTCCGCTGCAATCATCTCCGCCGCGACCAGCAGGATAATGGCGATGGCGGCGGAAATCCGCGCGCCTGAAAGGATTGCAGGAAGGGCGCCCGGCAGGATGATCTTGCGGATAATCGACATCCGCGAGAGGCCAAAAGACTGCCCCATGCGGATCAGGCCGCGGTCCACATTATCGATCCCGCCATAGGTCGCGATGACCGTCGGGAAGAAGGTTCCAAACAGGATGGTCGCGACCTTCGATCCCTCCCCAATACCGAACCAGATGATAAAGAGCGGCAGGAGCGCGATTTTCGGAATCGGGAAGATCGCCGAGACGAGCGGCTGCAGACCAGAGCGGGCAAGCGAGAAGAGCCCGATCAGGGTGCCGACGATAATGCCAAGAGCCGTGCCGGAGAACCAGCCGAGCAGGAGTCGTTGCAGGGACGCCGCCAGATGCTGCCAGAGCAGGCCGGAATTCACGAGATTCATGAAGGCCTCGAACGCTTCCGATGGGGCAGGCAGGATGAGGGGGCTGATAAAGCCTGTGCGGCATCCCCATTCCCAGAAGGCGATCAGCGCGACAAAGACAACGGGCGCAATGATCTTTTTCGGTTTTGGCAGGAATCCGCCGCCGCGAAAGGGAACGGGTTTGGCCGCGCTTTTGATATCGCCGGTCTTATCGCTCATCCACAAGCTCCATATCGGCGGCGCGGGCCTCGTCCCGCATCAGGGTCCAGAGACGTTTCTGGATGGCTTCCAGTTCCGTGTTTTCGTTCGTGCGCGCGGAGAGCGGCATACCGATTTCCACGACCTCACGGATTTCACCGGGCCGCCGCGACAGCACCACAATCTTGTGGCCGAGCCGTACAGCCTCGGCAAGGTTATGGGTGACGTATGCGGCGGTATAGTTTTCCTTCTCCCACAGATCGACGAGATCGTCCATGAGCAGCTCCCGCGTCTGGCTATCGAGCGCCGATAACGGTTCATCCATAAGGAGGACGGCGGGGCGGACGGAGAGGGCGCGGGCAATGGCGACACGCTGTTTCATCCCGCCCGACAGCTGGCGGGGATAGGCCGTTCTGAAATCGCTCAGCTTCGTGCGAGAAAGCACATCCCTGATAATCTCCTCACGCTCGACGGCGGAAAGTGCATGATCCTCAAGGGCGAGGCTCACATTCCCTTCCACCGTGCGCCAGGGCAGCAGCGCAAAATCCTGAAAGACAAAGGAGAGTGGCTTGAGACAGTCGGCGGATGGATCACCGATATGAAGAACCACGCCCAAAGTCGGGCGCTCCAGCCCGCCACTCATCCGAAGC